>JBCDKV010000832.1:0-2242 GCA_038746215.1 Bacteroidota bacterium
AGGATTCGATAAACGACAGATTCATTTCGAGTTGTTCAATACAGGTACTATCCCAGCTAAAAAAACAAAGAAACGCAAACCCAAAATAGATAGTAGTCTGCTCTCCGAAATCAATATTCATGAAGGTGGAAAGACCTTTAAGTTCAGCATTCCAATAGGTTCAGATAACATCTTGGATGCTGCGCTAAGGAATAAAGCAGACCTACCCTACGCTTGCAAAGGTGGTGTCTGCTGTACTTGTCGCGCAAAATTGGTATCAGGAAAAGTAGACATGGAATTGACTTATGGCTTGGAAGAAGAGGAGATCGCGCAGGGCTATGTATTGACTTGCCAGGCTATCCCGTTAACGGAGAAGGTGGTTGTAGATTTTGAGGCTTAATACAAAACTTAAAAAACATGAAAAATAAGGAGCAATTATTTCAAGAAAGAATAGATCGAGGCGAGAATATAGAACCTCGTGATTGGATGCCAGAAAAGTATCGCAAAACACACATTCGACAGATCTCGCAACATGCGCATTCTGAAATCGTCGGTATGCTGCCAGAGGGCAACTGGATTACACGTGCGCCTAGTTTGCGCCGAAAAGTGGCTTTATTGGCTAAAGTACAAGACGAAGCAGGGCATGGTTTATACCTGTATAGTGCTGCCGAAACGCTAGGTATCAGTCGAGACGAACTGTTTGAGCAATTGCATACAGGCAAAGCTAAATATTCCAGTATTTTCAATTACCCAACGCTTTCTTGGGCAGATATTGGAGCGATTGGTTGGCTAGTGGATGGTGCAGCGATCATCAATCAGGTTATGCTGACTCGTACTTCTTTTGGCCCATACGCCAGAGCAATGGTACGCATTTGTAAGGAAGAAAGTTTTCACCAAAGACAAGGCTACGAAATTATGCTGACACTTTGTAATGGCACCGAAGTACAGAAACAAATGGCGCAGGATGCTTTGAATCGTTGGTGGTGGCCGTCGCTGATGATGTTTGGCCCGCCAGATGCCGAATCGACGCACACGGAGCAATCTATGAAATGGAAAATCAAGCTCAAAACCAACGACGAGCTTCGCCAGCAAATGATAGATGTGTCCGTACCGCAAGCAGAAATTCTAGGGCTGACGATTCCTGACCCTAACCTCAAATGGAATGAAGAGCGTGGGCATTACGATTTTGGGGAAATTGATTGGGACGAATTTTGGCAAGTCGTGAAAGGACATGGACTTTGCAATAAGCAGCGCATAGACGCTAGAAAAACGGCTTGGGAAGAAGGTACTTGGGTGAGAGAGGCTGCCGTTGCTTACGCAGAAAAGCAAGCGGAGCGTTTGAGTTTGGCGAAAGCAAGCTAGTGAATAACGAATATCGAACAAGGAATGTCGAATGACGAAGCACTTAGAACACGTTTTATTGAGCAAACTTCGATATTCAGCGTTCAAAATTCGTAATTTGACATTCATATTTTCAATCCTAATACTTGTGTAGTATGAAAAAACAGTGGCCCATTTGGGAAGTATTTATTAGAAGCAAAAACGGCTTGGAACATCGTCACGTCGGTAGTTTACACGCAGCCGATAGCAGTATGGCAATCGAAAATGCAAGAGATGTTTACACGCGTCGGCAGGAAGGCGTGAGCATTTGGGTCGTAGAATCGAAGCATATCGCCGCCTCCAATCCTAATGAAAGTGAGGCACTATTCGATCCTGCAAAAGATAAAGCCTATCGGCATCCTACTTTTTATGAATTACCGACAGAGTTGAAGCATATGTGAGGAATGTGAGAATTTTTGATTGTTCGACTGTGCTACACGACACGGGAATTTTGTAGTGCAAAAAGTAATCAAACATTCCAACAATCAAACAATAACGACATGAAAGATAAAATACATCAATACCTCCTTTTGCTAGGCGACAATTCCATGATTCTGGGACATCGCCTATCTGAACTATGCGGACACGGTCCAAGTTTGGAAACGGATATTGCGCTGACCAATATATCATTGGACTTGTTCGGTCAAGTGCGCAACTACTTTCAATACGCTGCCAAGTTGAGTGAAGGGAAAAAAACGGAGGATGATATTGCCTTTTTGCGTTATGCACATGAGTACAAGAACACGCTGCTGGTAGAGCAGCCCAATACGGATTTTGCCTACATTATCGGGCGACAGTTTTTGTTTGATGCTTATCATTTGCCACTTCTACAACAATTAACTAAAAGTCAAGACCCACAAATAGCAGCAATCGCCGAAAAATC
>JBCDKV010000833.1:0-2236 GCA_038746215.1 Bacteroidota bacterium
AAAAATCATTAGGAACAACCTCATTTCTGTCCGAAGGGTCTTTTGAAAACGGAATGAAAAACGAAGTTTTTCATTCCGTTTTCAAAAAAGTTGGATGCTCCGAGGGCTTACAGAGACGAAATCTTCATTTTTTAAACGGTGTGCCCTACTGAAGGATAAATAAATTTGTGTAACTATTTCGCTCTTTTCAGGAAAATAATGCTTCTTTGTAGCGACCAAAACAAAACAGTTTCAAAACAATCTTCAAACCACAAATTCATGGCAGTTTTATATAGTTTCGGAAACGTATTGACAGATGCAAGCGAATTGGCAGAGAAAATGCACCTAGGAGATTTGGAAGCATTCGTGAAAGCTGCCACTAAGGGAGAGGACAAAAGCTTTGAGTTTCGAGGAGGCAGATTGCGGACTAAAGATTTGACCGACAACACCAAATTAGACTTACCCAATTTCACACAACCTGGCATTGGAAAGCCCCTGAGTGTCGAAATTCTGAGCGTCTACACGGGCGATGCCCCCCAGCGTTTCTTTGGTGGCAAAAAAGATTTACTGGTCGTTTCTGGTGTCAAATCTGCGCAAACTTATGGTCGTGCGCCCAAAGCCCTGAACCAATTGGTCGAAAAAATAGAAGACAATCAGTATTTACAGCCAGGTGCTTTTACGCAAGGTTCGCCGATTGTTTACTACTCCCCTGCCGTAGACGTCTCTACTACGCTTTGTTCTTTTGAGCTAGTGGCGGATAGTTTCAATCGGGATTTGTTCGATGTGATTGGTCGGTTGTTTAGTTCTTCCGCAGGACTTCCCATTTTCGCGCCCATCAATGGCTATTTGATCGTAGGTGGTGCATTGGTGCGGATGGCTGGCAAACTGGGCAATGCGATTTTTGAGACAAGTCCTTTTCTGAAAGAAGACATCGCCTTTCGCTTCGAGACCCCTATTGTTCCCATTGCGCAAGCCAAGCAAATGGTGATTTGTAATGAGCGCGATAAAGATAAATTCAAGGGTTACGAGCCTGGATTGACCAGTGAAATTGGTGGCAACAAACGTCCTGTGCTGCTGAATAAGCGCAGTGGAAAAGCTTACCGAGGTGAAGCACCTTATATGATGATTAGTGTGGATGGTAGAAGGCGCGATGCGCTCAAAGAATTTACACCCAAACTAGCTTCGGCAGCTATGATTGAGAAATTTTATGGTAGCTCACTGGAAGTGCAAGAAATTGATATTCTGGAGGATGCCATGCTGCTCTACAACGATTTCTACTACTATCAAAAAGCAAAAGAACTGGAGAACAGCCTGATGTCTCCCGATGGTGGTACGATAGACACCAATTCCACTGCTTTTCAGCGTTCGAAGAATCTACTCAATGCTTATGTCAACAACATTCGTGCTGAAGTCTTTCGCTCCGATTTGAGTGTCATTAACTTTTTGGATGATTAATGAAAGTCAGTGGTTTTTCCTTCATCCGCAATGCCATCCGATACGATTATCCAATCGTAGAGGCGATCCGTTCCATCCTGCCACTATGTGATGAAGTGGTCTTAGCAGTCGGGCAATCAGAAGATGAGACGCTAGATTTGGTACGCGATATCGATCCTAAAGTCCGCATCTTGGAGACAATTTGGGATGACACCCTGCGAAAAAGCGGTGGTGTATTGGCGCAAGAAACCAACAAAGCTTTCGATGCCGTCGCCGCAGATAGCGATTGGTGCTTTTATATTCAAGCCGATGAGTTGGTACACGAACAAGATTACGCAGCGATTCAGCATGCAATGCGTGAGCATCTGGAAGACGAACAAGTGGAAGGACTCTTATTCGATTATCTCCATTTTTATGGCTCTTACGACTACATTGGCGATTCTAGAAATTGGTATCGCAAAGAAATCCGTATTATCCGAAATGACCGACGGATTCGTTCTTTTCGAGATGCGCAAGGTTTTAAAAAAGCAGGAGAGAAACTAAAAGTCAAAGCAGCTCACGCGCGTATTCATCACTACGGTTGGGTAAAGCATCCCGAACATCAACAACAAAAGCAACTGAATTTCAATAAATTGTGGCACGATGATGATTGGGTAACCAATAATGTTCCCAAAGTAGAACGATTTGACTATTCCAAGATTGATTCCCTCCAAAAATTCAGCGGCACACATCCGAAAGTTATGCAAGCACGCATCCAACAAATGAATTGGTCTTTTGATTTTGATCCGACGCAGCGAAAATTGAGTACTAAGGAACGCCTATC
>JBCDKV010000834.1:0-2231 GCA_038746215.1 Bacteroidota bacterium
AAAAAAATACCGACGGCGTACTAGACAAATACCGCGAGCGATTCAAATACATCATGGTGGACGAGTTTCAAGACACCAACCACTTGCAATATCGCATCGTTCAGAAGTTGGTACATTATCCAAACAGCTCGCACAATATCTGTGTGGTGGGTGATGATGCGCAGAGTATTTATGCTTTTCGGGGAGCGACTATTCAGAATATTCTAGATTTTGAAAAAGACTTCAAACCACATGGCATACGAGTGTTCAAGCTAGAACAAAATTACCGCTCTACCAGCCATATCGTACAAGCCGCCAACGAACTCATTACCTACAATCGCAACCAGATTCCCAAAACGATTTGGTCGCACAAAGGGATTGGACAGCGGATTCGGGTCATCAAAGCACTCACGGATACTGAAGAAGGAAAGCGTGTGGCAGATGCCATTACGGAACAGAAAAATCGGCATCACCTCAGCAATAAAGACATCGCTATTCTCTATCGAACCAATGCGCAATCGAGGGTCTTCGAAGAGTATCTGCGCCGCTACAATATTCCTTATCGCGTTTTTGGAGGCTTATCTTTTTACCAACGGAAAGAGGTCAAAGATTTGATTGCTTATTTGCGTTTGTCCGTCAATCCGAAGGACGAAGAAGCTTTGCGGCGTGTCATCAATTATCCAAGGCGTGGCATTGGCGCGAGTTCTATCGATAAAGTAAGTCAATTGGCAGGAGCAAAGGAACTAACGATGTGGGAAGTACTTGGCGAAGCTCCGCTTAGTACCAGGGCTAAAAATTCGGTGACAGATTTCATCCAACTCATCAAATCTTTTCAGAAAAAAGCAGCTAGTACCAATGCTTACGAAGCGGCTCGTTTTGTGCTGGCGAAATCGGGTTTACACGATAGCCTGAAAACGGATACCACTGTGGAGGGTATGAATCGGTTGGAAAATGTCAACGGATTGATGGATGGAATCAAAGAATTTGTGGAAGCGGATTTGTTGGAAGATGTAACGGTGGAAAACACGACCGTCGAAGACAAATCGCTTTCTAGCTATTTGCAAAATATTGCGCTACTCACCGATGCGGACAACGAAAGCGATGACAATAATCACGTTACTTTGATGTCCGTCCACGCAGCGAAAGGCTTGGAGTTCCCCTCAGTTTTTGTGGTTGGCTTAGAGGAAAATTTATTTCCTTCTTTTATGAGTAAGGATAGTAGGGAAGGGATAGATGAAGAGCGTCGTTTGTTTTACGTTGCCATCACGAGAGCGGAGTCTTTTTTGACCTTGACTTATGCCGCTAGCCGCTATCATCATGGCAAGACGCGTTACAACAATGTCAGTCAGTTTTTGGAGGAAATAGATTCGAGTCACATTGATGCGGACGTACCTACTCGTTCGCGTAGCAGTTTGCGAGATCAGCCTAGTGGTGGTAACCCTCGTTCTAGTGTAAAAGGTAATTTTAAATCGCGCAGTCGACGTGAGCAATTACCCGTCGTTGATCCAAGTACCTTCAAACCCAATGCACCCGACGAAATCGAAGCGGGACAGGAAGTGCTACATTTAAAATTTGGGAAAGGCAAAGTGGAAAGCATTGATGGGAATGGCTCGAAACGCGTGGCAACTATTGTTTTCCCACATTTAGATGCTTCGGAAAAACGAATCATGCTGAAGTTTGCCAAGTTGCAAATTTTGAGTTGATGCAGCATGGCTGTTCTTATAAAATTGTCAAAGAACCATTTTTCTTGATATTTGACTCAGATATAGTCCAGCCAGCCTTTAGCCTTTTGCTATTAGCTGTTGGCTCGTATCGTAAGTGCTTATAAGCTAGTACGATAAATTTACTTACAGACTACAATTCTAGCGTTGTAAAATTTGAGTTCTTGATGACAGGCAACTTCAAGCTTGCCTGTCATCTGTGATGCTAGAAATGCCCGTCATTTTGGAAATGCCCGTCATTAGGGTCTCAAATCATCTTATTTACAACCTTAGAAGGGAAGCCTTACTTACAATCGCGCTTTTTTACTGAGCGTAGGTAAATATAGTCACTATGAGCTAAACGCTATCGGCTAATAGCCAAATGCCAACTGCTAATGGCTAAAGTCGAGTTCAGGTCAATATCCGCAAATTGAGCAACAAGTATGCTTACTAATTCTCTTTAGAAAGAAACATAAATTTAAACTTATTTTTCTTCAAAAAAATAAGTTTAAATTTGTGTTTCCGTCCATAAAAAACCTTTGGGCATACTTG
>JBCDKV010000835.1:0-2227 GCA_038746215.1 Bacteroidota bacterium
AAGAGACCATAAGCAGCAAAAAATTCAAGTCCTGTTGCTAGTAGATAATGGTGGCTACTCTATGTCACCCTACATCAAAAGCGTGAAAAAGCTGTTCTCCAAAATGAAAACGCGCTTTGCACACGATCTCAAAACCTATTATTTCCACAATACTATCTACGGCGGTTTGTACGCTAATCCAGCACGTACTAAATTCGTTCCCCTGCAACAAATCTTGAAGTTGGATAAAAATTACAGTCTTTTCGTAGTCGGTGATGCGGATATGGCACCTTACGAATTAGATCAAGACAGCCTGCGCGAATGGACTGCCCTACAAACACGTTTCAAACGCACGGCTTGGCTCAATCCCATGCGCGAACGCTCTTGGCGGTATTCCACCACCGTAGAATGGATGGAACGCATCTTTCCAATGTTTCCGTTGACACCAGAGGGAATAGAGAAAGCGGTGCTGTCTATGAATCGAAAGCGACGGTATACATAGCTCGATTTTAGTGGCTAGCTTTGGCTATTAGCGGTTGAGTAAGTCAAAATCAAGGCACAAAATCAGGAATACAAAGGTGGTCACACAACTAAAGAAGGTAGACTTTGTTTTTATCTAAACGTGTACATATGATAACAAAACCTTTTGAACAGTGGCTTTTCGAGGATGTCGAACTCGTTTTCGACATCGAGCGGGTTAAAAATTTACCTGCGCTGATGGATTGGTTAAGGGTTGAATCAATAGATCATACGATTGAGCCTGTATTCGAACAACTGCGTATTTTGTTGGGCGATAATGTAGAAATCTTTAACGAAGATGAGCTAAAGATGATGTTCATTGCACCCTTCCTAAGCCATTTCGACTTTCACAATCCGCCCCACTATCGCATTTTCACCCAACGCAAAATGCAACTCAAAACAGAAAAGGTGGATGCTTCTGGTAAGGTGGAATGGATGATTGCCTCTGGTAAACAACGTCCGAGGAATCCTTTTTTCTTTCTACAAGAATATAAACCCGAAAAAAGTAGTGGCAATGACCCGCTTGGACAATTGCTGGTAGCTATGGTCAATGCACAACGATTAAATGATCCACCCAAAGAGCATTTGTATGGCTGCTATACCATCGGCAGGCTTTGGTTTTTTGTTCTATTGGAAGGAACATCCTATGGGGTGAGTCGTGCTTACGATGCGACCCAAGAAGACGACATCAATCAAATGGTTATTATCTTGAAGCGAGTGGAGGACTATATTAAACAGAAAATCAAAATTTAGCGGAAATTAGTATTTCTCTTCATAAAGATTATTCCTCTGCTCTCAATTCTTCAATTGATTTGCGCATCTGCCTGAGTTTGTCTTGTCCTTCGAGCGAAAAAGTCTCAATATCTTCCTCCTTCAGATGTCCATCTAGCCACCAGAGTACAATTTTTGAAGGCAAATAGGTGTGCGTCCAGCCGTCGTATTCTTCCGTCAGATGTTTAGAGAAGGTGCTAAATTTTCCCTCCAATTTCCAGTAGGGCTTTCTAATATCCTCGTGTTCTTTTTTCAGCATAGACTGATAATAATTCAGCGTTCGATGTAGAAAGGTATCAATTTCACGCTTGATGGAAACCTCCACTAAACTGACCAGTATTTTTCGATCTGCTTTTGAAAAACTTTTGTATTTATATAACATATCTTTTATTTCTAAAAAGGATATAATAGTGTACGAAGTCTCATTTTTCTTAACATCTTACCTGAAAACAGCCTGAGCCAGTGCAAGACAATTGAGCAACAAGTATGCTTAGGGAGTCTCTTCGGACGGAAACACAAGTTCTCAGTTATTTTTCTCAGGAAAAATAGCTGAGAACTTGTGTTTCCGTCCACAAAAAACCTTCTGGCATACTTGTTGCGCGATCTCAAGGGCTTTATCAGATTTACTTCAAGTATTACTCAAAACTTCGTATACGCCTAAAAAGGATAGTTCAATGCCAAATTATAATTGACTCTATCCAATGCGAAAGTATTAATATTCGTCCAGCGATTCGTCGGTTCATTGTAGGGTGTATGCAGCGGATGTCCCATATCCAAGCGAATGAGTACATAGTTAATATCCAATCGAATGCCGAAACCCGTGCCGAGGGCTAATTGCTCATAGAAAGCTTCGTTCAAAACACCACCTTTGTCATCCTCTAGTGGCGTGAAGCGAAACTGGGCGTTGGGGCGCTCTTCGTCTAATTTTGTTGTCCAAACATTGCCCGCTTCCAAAAAG
>JBCDKV010000836.1:0-2218 GCA_038746215.1 Bacteroidota bacterium
AATCAAGGACAAATTTGATTTTTTATGACGCTTTCGTTACGTCTTTGTTGTGTGGCAATGAGCTTCTCATAACGAGCTGTCAAGTCTTTAATTTCACAACTCAGTAGGAAGGTCTTTTCTCGCCAAATGCTTTTGATCGAAAGATCGTAGATTCTATGCACATTGAACCGCCAAAACTTTTCGACTTTGGGTAGTTGAATGACTCTTTCCTTAGCATCATCTACGAATGTAGGGAGTATACTTTCAACAATCGGAAAATAGTGAAATAGATTCCGAGTATTGAGCATAGGGTCGTTCAATACGGCAATATTACCCGTACTCTCGATGATGCTACCAGATGTTTCAAAATGAATGATCTGAGTAGGGACGTCTGATTTTGTGCTGCTGCTGTGTTTAGATTTGGATGCTCTTTTCATTTAGTGTGTATTACAGATATTATAGTGTGTAAAGTATTATTGCTAGCTGCTCAGCTCGACTTTAGCAGTTGGCATTTAGCTATTGGCTGATAGCGCGCAGCTTGAACACAGTGAATTTATTTATACTTGGTCAAAAAGCAGGAGTGTGAGCAAATTTATCGTACTGATTTATAATTGCTTACGAATAACGACTATGCAGATTTCATTTTTCTTGACATTTGACTCAGATATAGTTCAGGTCAATATCCACAAATTGAGCAACAAGTATGCTCCGTTATTCGCATAATTGCTTGCGAACCAAGCCAACAGTTAATAGCAAAGGGCTAAAGTCGATCTCAGACCGCATAGACCTCTTCTGCTAATCCAGCAAAAAGTTCTTCTACATTCTCCTTTGTTTTTGCACTCGTGATGGCATCTATATCAAATCGACTTTTAGCCATTGCGATTCGATCTGCTTGGACTAAGTCTTTTTTATTTGCTACCAATTTTATGATCGCGTTTGGAATCATACTTCTAATAAAGTCTAAATCTGCTTCGATATTGTCCCAAGTCACTGGTCTGGTCAAATCAAACACATACAGCACCGCCTTTGATCCCAGCCAATAGGTTCTAGGTACCTTATCCTGCGTCACTTCTCCCGCGATGTCCCAAAGCATAATTTTTATAGCTCCTCTAGAGGTTTCTACTACTTTAGAATCTACTTTTACCCCAATAGTTGTAAAATAATCTTCATTGAAGGTATTGTGAATAAATCGGTTGAAGAGCGATGTCTTTCCTACACCAAAGTTCCCTGCCAACATTACTTTCTTAGGAATCATTTGCCAATTTTTAAATCTGTTATTGTATTTTTTTGGCTAATTGGTGAGTGCTATGACTAACACTAAAAGAAGAAGTCACTACATCATAAATGGTCATTGATGCGCGAAGAATAATTTTACAGCGAGGATAAAAACCATATTTTTTGTGTATCTACGTGAAGGTGGGTTCAAGTTATAGATGGCGATTTAGATTAAAAGTCACGGTATCTGTAAAAAATGAGTAGCCAATATTTTTCTTACATTAGTAGTTGTCATTTCATCAAACTCCTTCACAACGCTCCTCAAATCTTTACTGGCATTCATCAAGACATCTTCCAAATTAGAAAACTTTTGCTTCGACAGACTCCCTTCGATTGCGACCGCAATGTAGTAGGTATATGAGTTATATACAAATATTTGATAGTTTTCGTAGCCGATCGTTTCTAGATTCTGATTCTTTTGTAGGAAGGCATCTTCTACAAACAGTTTGATTGCCGTTAGCATGCCCGCCAAAGCATCACTATCCAAAACATCGCTGCCAGACAGCGTACCCAATAGCAGACCCGACTCTTTTTGAATGACGTAAACTTCGTGGATAATGGACAAATCAATTTCGTTAAGTATTTGATCCGCAGGTGTGACATTGGAGGGGTATTTTTTTCTCGTCCAAGGAAAGATGAACATTTTGGAGCGTTCGATTTGCTCATTAATGCTTTCTCGCAATAGTTCAAACTGATGTTGAATGTACTTTTTTATCATTTTACCCATCACGGGATAAATGACATCTAAAATCTCCTGTTGCGATGCCTTCAATTTCTCTTCGATCAGATCATCAACGATTGCTTTGAATTCTGTTGGAAACTCTTGTTTTAGAAATGCAATGCGCTCTTCTAAGATCGGACTAATTTTCTGTGAAAGCTTTTCTTGATCGTCTAAAGTAGCCCTGAGTCGCTCCAGTTCAAAGCGATCTTCTCTGAGGATAATGGATCAACTGCGTTCCATTAT
>JBCDKV010000837.1:0-2204 GCA_038746215.1 Bacteroidota bacterium
ATCAAGGCATAAAAACCGCGCATAGCCTACGTTCTGTAAGGCTTTTTATAACGATGAGTAAGGAAAAAAGAGCAAGTCAAAATGTAAATTTATTTGTGCACCATTCCTAAGGCACAAAAAGGTGGAAATGATAACACCGTGTGAAAAGATGGTGATGTATAGTTATACATTTGCAGGGCTATCCAATCAAATAGTCTTTTCAATCGCGTAAATCTAAAATACGTTGCTTCACAGCAGTTGTATCACCCTTTGCCAGCAGGCGTTCTAGCTCAAAGGTGAAGCCGATGGCAGGTTGATGATTCAGCACAATTTGGTATTCAGCTTTGCTGATGAGGCGTGGGTGCTTTTTGCAGAAATTATCGAAACGGAGGTGTTCATTTTTCAAAGCATAAGCTTCGGAATGTTGGCTTTTTTCTTGCTGGGGTTCATAAAAATTAATGGCGATCACCCCCATCCAAAGCAGTATAGCGAGCAAGCTGCCATACATCCAAATCGGACGACTTTTGATGGCTTGTACACTTGGAATGGCGCGTTTTGGGTGCAATTGTTTGGCATCTATCAATTGTGCATCGTAGTCGTGTCGGCGGAAACTATCGGATAGGGTTTCGTAGGCTTCATTCACTCGTTTTAGTTGATCTTCTGCCCAGGCTGCTCCCTCGTGCAAATCTGGATGATAAGCCTTACATTTTGCGAGGTAAGCCTTGCGAATGTCTCGCTTGGAGGCGTAGGTAGGAACATCCAGTATCTCGTAATAATTTTGCATCTGTGCATTAGGTGTTGAAAACAGTTAGGCATTATACGTAGTTGATTCGATGAAGTTGCAGATAGTTTTGTTGTGGGTGGTTTTTAAAAGCATACACAAATTAGTCTAATCTGCCTTCCTACGAAGCAGTAAATTTCTCTAAAATCCTTTTCTGCTAAAACTAAAATCTTTTGTTGTCCACTCCATGTCACTTTGGTTGCAACTTTGCCACAAATATAAAACAAAACTAAGCATCTTCTATGCTGCAAGTACTTCATTCTGTCTCGTTGCTACTGCTGGCTAACCTTATTTTTGCTCAAGTGAAGGTAAAAACTTGGGATGCTCGTGATTTTGGAGCAGTAGGTGACGCAAAAACATTGAATACAATCGCTATTCAAAACGCAATTGACAGTTGCGCTAAAGCAGGTGGCGGAAAGGTGGTGCTAGAGGAAGGGATTTATCTAAGCGGCACCATTTTACTCAAACAGGGTGTGACGCTATTTTTAGAGGAAAACGCGACCTTGCTCGGTAGTCCAAATCCTGATGATTACCAAAACATCGATCCTTTCGTGGATGCGACGGGGCAACAGAGAGGAAAATGTTTGATCGGTGCATTGGAAGTAGAAAATGTTGCTATTGAAGGAGCGGGAAAGATAGATGGACAAGGCAAAGCTTTTGAAAGAGCAAATCTGTTGCAGACTATGAAACGCTTGGGAAAAGACACTGCTCAAATTAATGCGTATGCTTCCAATCGTCCATTTTTGCTCCGATTTGTGCGCTCCTCTGGCATTTCTTTGAAAAATATTCACATCAGACAATCCGCTGCTTGGGCTTGCCATTTCTACCAATGTCAAAACATACTAGTCGATAGCATCAGTATTTACAACCATGCGCATCGCAATAATGACGGTATTGATCTAGATTCTAGCTCCGATGCGATTGTAAAGAACTGCACTATTGATGCTGGCGACGATGCTATTTGTTTCAAAACGACTAGCCCTATACCCACTCAAAATATTCAAGTGAGTGACTGCAAATTGAAAAGCGACTGGGGTGCAATCAAATTTGGAACAGAGTCAATGGGCGATTTCAAAAATATTAGCATTACCGACTGTCACTTGCACGATACCAAAGGTGGCGGCATAAAAATCCTAAGTGTAGATGGCGCAAACATCAGCAACCTCACCATTGATCGCATCAAAATGGACAATGTGGATATGCCTATTTTCATTCGATTGGGCGAACGTCTCCGAACCTATCGAAATGCGCCAAGGCAAGTAGTAGGAAGTATGGATAGCATCCAAATCAGCAATGTACAAGCTAGCAGTCGTAGTTTGGAAAACTCTAGAGTGCAGCCGCCTTCGGGCATTTTGATAACGGGTACGGCCAAGCATAAAATTGGATATTTGAGCTTAGAAAATATCAGTCTTCAATTGGCTGGCGGTGGAAAAGCGGAACATCG
>JBCDKV010000838.1:0-2203 GCA_038746215.1 Bacteroidota bacterium
CCCAAAACGAATCAAAAGGTCTAGAAATGGCAAACTCCTCCGTCGAACCTGCCCTTTCGCCATCCGCCACCTAAGTAAAACGTGTTCCACACTTGCTCCATACGACAACTATTGCTTATCATACTTTTGATGCGTTTGCCCCAACTGTGCTAATTTCGATTATCTTCGCCCTAAAAAGTGCTATACTTAGTTCCCACACCCATTGGCAATTTGGCAGACATGACTTTTCGGGCTATTGATGTTCTGAAAAATGTATCGCTCATCCTCGCCGAAGACACTCGAACTTCCAAAAAGCTACTCGATCATTATGAAATCAAGACGTCTATGCGTGCTTTTCATGCACACAATGAGCATGGCATTCTTCATCAAATCGTAGAACAGCTACAACATGGTGCAGACATTGCACTCATCTCTGATGCCGGAACACCGGGTATCTCTGACCCTGGATTTTTGCTTGTCCGTGCTTGTAGAGCGAATGATGTAACGGTAACTTGCTTGCCCGGGGCAACTGCTTTTGTTCCTGCTTTGGTAGGCTCAGGTTTGCCGAGCGATGCTTTTCATTTTGAAGGTTTTTTACCGCATAAGAAAGGACGGCAGACTAGGTTGATTTATCTCGCTACTTTGCCTCATACTTTCGTCCTCTACGAATCGCCCTATCGACTCGTCAAATGCTTAGAACAATTGGCGACGCACTGTGGCGAAGATCGTCAAGCGACTGTCGCTCGCGAGCTGTCCAAAAAGTTTGAAGAACTGCGGCATGGAACATTGACAGCGCTAGCAGTGCATTTTAAAGAACAAGTAAAAGTGAAAGGAGAGATTGTAGTGGTAGTCACCGGAAAGGGGTAAATCTTTTTTCAACTGCCTATCTAAAAAGCGAAAAGCAACTGTACACAACACGATATAAATGAAAAGCTTTACCACTCTATGAATGATAAGGCCTTTGTTGATGGTGATCCCTACTGGAGCTACATGAGTCCTAGAAAATCTAGGATTATCTGCCTGTAACACAACAAAAGTAGGGTTTTCAGTCTATTTGTACAAATCAGAGCTATCCTTTTTAGGAAAACACAGGAACAGAAACGACTGCTTAACGACTGCTATTGAATCAGTACTGATACCTCCATATTTTAGCAGAAACAACTAATGTTTCATGCGAAAGATACCTTCGGCGAGATTTAACTTGAAGTCTCCTAATGCCAAATCTTCAACATTAATTTTTCTGGTATTTAGATACAATGGTAAGAAGCTGTTGTACTCTACAGGGCTAAACATTAAACCTACAGACTGGGATCAAAAATCTCAGCGTCCAATATTGAGAGAGCGTCGAAAAGATTTGTGGTTGCTGAACCAGAAAATTGAATCCCTATCTCAAGACTGCAAGCAAATCTACATTGAGACCAATTATGGTGACATTAGCATAGCTGATTTTAAGTCCAAACTTTCATACGGCGAACAGGAAAAAACGAAAGCAAAAAAATCTTCCACATCTCCGAAACAGTAAAAAAGATCAAAGAAAATATCCTTCTTAGAATTTTTAGATCAAGAATTACAAGAGATGCTATCTGTAGGAATGCGGAAAGGCTCTTGGAACGGCTTTCGTACTCAGGTCAATATCTTGAAGCAATATGCTGATGAAAATGGCAATTTTGATTATCAGGATGTAGATTGGAATTTCAGATGGAAACTAATTGATTGGCTTAGTGAAAAAAATATGCAGCTAAGTTATGGTAATCGGGCACTCAAAGTGCTGAGGTATTTTCTTGAACGTGCACGTAAGAAGAAACTACACAACAATTCAGCTTATCAAGGAAGTGGCTGGATGGTCGCAGAAACAAAAGCCCGAGGACACAAAGTCTACCTCAATCCAAAAGAGCTTCAACTGCTTTCTGAACTTGAACTAAACGGCATCCAAGCCAAAGTCAGAGACCTATTTCTGATTGGGGCTGCGACAGGTCAGCGATTTAGCGACTACTCAAAATATGTTTCTGATGATTTCTATACGACCTCGACAGGCATACCTTTGTTGACCGTCATTTCTCAGAAAACGCACATGCCTGCGAAGATTCCACTCAATATTTTCCCCTGGCTTATTCCAATCCTAGAACGGCATCAGTACAGCTCTCCCAAAGTCTCCATGCAGAAAGTCAATATGTGGATCAAGGAGATTTGCAAAGAAGCTGGCTTCACTCAAAAGGTGATGAAA
>JBCDKV010000839.1:0-2196 GCA_038746215.1 Bacteroidota bacterium
AGTGAAAGTCCAGTGGACTTTCAAGCGAATGACCCGCTAGCGGATGGGAAGCAAAGAAATTAAGTCTTGATTTTTTTGTTTCTTTTTGTATCAAGACAAAAAGAAAAGGCTGATTTTTGTCAAAATGTCCAGTAGTCTATTTATTGAACTGTTTATTCGCTTAATATGCTTAGGATCAACGCATTGCAGCTCAACAAATAAACAATTTAAACAGATAAACAAGTATATTCATTTGCACAGATTTATCCCGTTTACAGTATAGATTTATTGATTCACTATTCATAACTACCGAATATTAAAAATCATTTGCCCCAAAGAACGACCAGCCGAATCGCCAGGACATTTGGCTTTAATCTTATCAAAATAATAGGTGTCGCCTGGTCGAGCGGCAGCAACCAGTCGCTGTGAACGAGTATTGTATCTACCGCCAGTATTATCGGAAGTTGTAGTATCTTGCATCTTGGGAGCGCGTATCAATTGAAAGCTTTGAATATTGCACCTCGCATCAAAATCGAATTGGTTCAAAATAGCTACCAAACCTTCTTGCGCTCTAAATTCTCCGCTTGGAATAGCACCACCTCTCCTTCTACCCAACTGTGGAACGGGGTCAGGAATGCGCTTGACACGAAATTCAAACTGGGTAGGCTGCAAGCCACCACCCGAAACAGTAATGGTAGCTGGCTCTGGACGACTCACCCTTGCGATGCGCTTGCTGCCAGTTCCCAATAATTGGAGACCTGCTCCCGTGCCAGTAATCCGCAGATCGTTGCTGGAAACTCCAGCCGCAGCAATACTGATGGGATTATCCACGCCGATGTACAAAACATTCATACGCTCTGCGGCTACGGTGACGGCACGACGTCCAACTTCGTAAACAAAAGTTTTGGTGTAAGTTTCTCTTTCGCCCGTTGTTGGATTCGTTACATCAATTGCAACCTCATAATCGTACACACCTGGCAGAGCAGTGTTGACAACATAATTAGCAATGCCGTTATTTGTACTTAGGCTTTGCCCTTTTACCTTCACGCTCATATTTTCGTAGACCGATTTGCTGGATGCGCCAAGTGTGATGGCTGCTTGATAGGGTTCACCTGCAATGACGTAGCTTTTTTCCGCCGAGGCAATAGGGATAAAATCATCGACCTTAATGGCTTTTGCACCGATTTGTCCAGATAAGAAGTTGATAACGGCTGATTCTGTGCTCTTCATGTCGTTTTGGAATTTGCGTAGTATGGGAAAAACGGCAGCCAAAGGCATCTTTTTAAAGGTAAATTCCGCCCAGTTCTTCTTTTCACTATTTTTCCAGTCTTCGCTTACTGCTAAGGTGATGGATTTTTCCAAATCAGCGATGCTAGCTGCGGTTATATTTGTTCCTGCTGTTCCTTCTAGTTCCCAAACAATGGCTATGATTTTGGCTCTGGTGGATTTGATTTTAGCTTCGATAGCTTCGCCGCGAGCAGGTATCCACGCTCCGTCTTTTTCATAACCATTGACCAGTATACGTGTTGTTACATCCTTGTCTTTGTAAGCCTTTGGCTGATTGGGATATTTTGGATCGTCGGCAGGATAATAACCTTTGTTGGTGGCTTCTACCAACTCTGTTCGACGTTCATCAAAATAGGTGTTGAAATCACTAGAAATGGAACGGACTGCTTTCGCGGCTTCTACTAGCACTTGATATTTTTCAGGATCTTGCTCCGCATTTTTCTGCATGACTGCAATCACATAGTCGTTGGTTTCATCAATGATGGCATTGCTTTTAGCGATTCCTTCATCAATTTGAAAAAAGGCATTAATAATCTCGGCAGATACATTGAGTGCGAGTAAGGCCATTAAGACTAAGTACATCAAATTAATCATCAACTGCCGAGGCTCTTTTGGTATGGACATGATTGTTGTGTTTAGTTAAGCAATTAGTTTACTTGTAATCTGCATTGTTATGTCCAGCAATGATCTGCTTAATTTTGGGGTAAGTACTCAGAGGATATGATGACGGGCAACTCTAAGCTTGCCTGTCATTGTGATCCACCTTTTTAAGGTCGATCAAGTACTTATATTTTGGGCAATAAATAGCTTATTCATCTGTGCGCAACGGATGAAAATTTTTTTGTGCAATTGAAATAAGGAAATTTGTAAAATATAATCTACCCATTTTACTCATTTTTTTTCCTTTATTCTGCGTTAAAAAGCCTCGCC
>JBCDKV010000840.1:0-2190 GCA_038746215.1 Bacteroidota bacterium
GCCTGATAGTCGTGCTGAGCGCCGATGAGCAGGCTTTGTTGAACGAAGCGGGCGCAAGAACTGCTATGGACTTTGCTTTTGTAGATTGGAGGGCTGTGGTTTCCCAGTGAGTGGGTCGAGGTGTGGAGAACCCTTTTTTTGTGTTGGCAAGTGATTTTTGGGTTGCTTATTTTTCCATTTTTGGGTACAAAAAGGGCGATTTTTCGAGATTTTAGGCAAAGCTACGCCACAGCATCCATCTGATGCGGATTATGCCCAGCAAAAGCTGGTCACGCCACATATACAAGACCGTTAGGCATAATTAAAAAATGAAGACTTTTACCTCAAAAAATAGCTCGCTCAAATTGTGATGCTTATTTAAGTCCACCTACTTGAGTAGATAGCGCAACAAGGAATAAAATTTTCTATCTCCAAAAATGTGACCACTTTATTTTCTCATAGTCTACAGGTCAATCTAAACGAATGGCATCAGAAAATGCGGCACAAAACTGCACTTTTGCCATCTGTTGAGTGTTAAATTAAAGAACACTGAGATCGCAAAGAAACGCCTTGCCATCACAGTCTCCCTGACTTATAAACATGATAAAATAATGAAAAAATTAATTATTGTAGCTGCTGCTATATTTGTCTTTGTTGGCACAATCCTTGCACAATTCACGACCGTAACTTACGATTTGGAGCGCAATTGGTTCAACGAAGGACAAGCCTTGCCCGCCGAAAAACCCATGATTGTCAAAGGTATTGCTGCTGAAGAAGTGGCTTTGATCGAGTTCAATATTCTATCTGCGAAAAGTGCAAATGAGCTTTATCGTTCCGTTTGGGTAAAACAGGACGACAACGAATTTGTCATTACTGTGCCTTACATGCTACGAGCTTCTGACCGCTACGATTTCCGAATTGATCTATTTCAAAAACTAACCGAACAAAAGCGGAAGGAACTGGTGGAGGACTTAACAGCTACTTTAGCCACCTATGTCGAAGTAAACTTGGCAGGAGAGAAGGACATCAAGCTCCTAAAAGACAGCAAAAAAACCATGAAAGAATTGCAGGAGATCGTAGAAAAAACACTCTTGCCCTATCGCAATAAAAATGGCTATTGGTCTTCTGAATTTTCGGAAGTGGTGCGCTTGAAATTAGAACAATTGGATAAAGCCGATTTGGATGCTGGTTTTGTGAAAGGCGATAGTACGATGACGCGTCAAGCCATGCGCTCCAACAATCGCGATAGACTATTTCGTGAGTTAAATGCACAAATCGCTAGGGAAGCAACCCGTATGCTGGACTCCGATATTTTGGTGTTGAGTATGAGCCGCACTGTCGATGATTACAGCACAGAAAAGAAGGCGAATAGTCTGGCGATTAATGTGGGCTACGGCGGGGTCTTTTTGGATGGCGGCTTGAATGATCTGAGTTATGATGCTGCGCCCTATTTGGGTATTGCATTTCCTTTTGGCAACAGTGTATTAGGCTCAAAATTTCTGAGTAATACTTCCCTGACGATGGGCGTTTTCCTCGACCAGTTTGAAGATGGCGATGGGAATAGCATAGAAGGCTTCATCGTTGATAATCCGATTTACATTGGCTTGGATCATAAGCTTTTTCAATTCGTGCGCATCAATGCGGGTGCTACTTTTTTGGAGGCTAGCAATGGCATCAATACGGCTAATTTGGGCAAAAATGTCATCATTCGTCCTTATCTTGGTTTGAGTGCTAGAATAGATTTGTCGGTAAAGTTGGGGAAATAACTATTGTGAACTCCAAAATGCTTTTCAAGTGATACCAAAAAAATAGATTTATATTCTTTTGAAAATGGATGAGGTTGTTCTAAATGATTTTTTCCAGAAATCATTAAGAACAACCTCATTGCTGTCCAGAAAGCCTCCCAAAATTAAAAATTTTACGAAGCAAAAATTTTAATTTTATGATTACACACAGTTTTTCTAAGAATGTAAATTTATTTCTTGTGCGTTACTAAACAAGAGGGTGCATCTCAAAATGTCGTTTTGTTGATTAAAGGGCGAATTTTCGTTTGTATTTCATGCAGTCGCATCCGAAAATCCTCCTTTGTAGATTTTCGGATGCGACTGCATGAAATACAAACGAAAATTCGCCCTTTAATCAACAAAACGACATTTTGAGATGCACCCTCTTGTTTAGTAACGCACAAGAAATAAATTTACATTCTTAGAA
>JBCDKV010000841.1:0-2169 GCA_038746215.1 Bacteroidota bacterium
AGATTAGATTTGGCAAATTGCTCGATCATATCTTTGCGAGCTTCGGGTTTCAATTGGCGTTCGATGAGGAAAGACTGTTCCTCGAAATCAGGTTGGCTACCTGTTTCCAAATAAATTCGTTTTTCGCGCTCCAAAATCTGTAAGCCCAAATAAGCTGCGCCCACATTGCCTGTGATACACAGCAAATCACCCACCTTGGCGGTATTTCGATACGTAATTTTATTCGCTTCTCCTTGCCCGATTGCCGTCACACTGATGTACAAGCCTTTAGGAGAAGAAGTCGTATCACCTCCAATTAAATCCACGCCGTAGATGTCACATGCCTGTTTGATGCCAGCGTACAATTCTTCTAGTGCCTCGACCGAAAAACGATTGGAAAGTGCAATGGATACCGTGATCTGCTTCGGAATCGCATTCATAGCATATATATCCGATAAGTTGACTACAACCGACTTATAGCCCAAATGCTTCAGCGGCGTATACATCAGATCGAAGTGAATCCCTTCGACCAACATATCCGTGGAAACCACCGTGAGCGCATCTCCATTTTTGAGGATGGCAGCATCATCACCCACTCCAATAATCGAAGAAGCTTGTCGAAGTGGAAATTGTTTGGTGAGGTGTTCGATCAGTCCAAATTCGCCTAATTTGTTGACGTCCGTGCGTTTTGCCATGTTGTTTTTGTTCTTGTGTTTTTTGTAAACGGCGATAAGCCTAAATAAGTTCTTAGTAACGGACAAACAATAAGTTCCGCATTTTGACCGAGCAGATTTTGTTCTGCTATTACTCAGCAAAAGGGATGTAAGGGTTCTCTTTTCTGAGTCTAACGTAGGCATCCTCTCGGCTAGCGAGGCTTTTCAACATTCTCGCAGTGTTGCTTGCAGAAAAAATTAAGTATCTTTTCAACGAAGAGAACCGCTAGCGGGCGGGATGCCTTGCCTACGCTTGGTCATAAATCGGAAAGTTATTATTTGATCGTTACTTAAGTACTCGGACACATTTCTTCTTGATTTACAACAGGACTATTTCCTGCCTAATTTCACATTGTACAAAAAATATCCGCTGTTCTAATTTCAATAATAATTGCTTCCAAGTACTTATCTTTACTGTCATGCAAATACAATACGCTTCTGATCTACACCTAGAATTTCCTGCCAATTGGCGGTGGCTACAAGCTCATCCGATCATTCCTAAAGCGGAAATATTACTCTTGGCGGGTGATACTTACACGCTGGGAAACCAAATGGAAAAGCACGCTTTTTTTGACTGGGCATCTGCATCATTCGAGCAGGTCTTCCTCATTCCTGGCAATCACGAATATTACGGTGGTTTTGATGCAAAAATGGGCATGGAAATAGAATATGAAATACCGCTTCGCGATAATGTCCATCTGCTGAATAATGCAACTCGATATTTGGGGGACACTAGAATTATTTTTTCTACGCTTTGGTCAAAAGTAGTTCGGGAAGTGCTAGCGGTCTATCGGGGTATGACGGATTTTCGCCTAATCCGTTTTGATGGTGTGCCTCTAAGCATTGATCGCTACAATGAATTGTTTGAACATGCTTGGACGTATGTAAAAACTGCTTTGGAAACTGAACACCAAGGCAAAACGATAGTAGTGACCCACCACCTGCCTAGCGACTATTGCAATCTACCTAAATATCGAGGTAGTAGATTGAACGAAGGCTTTTGTACTGATCTGACGAACTATATTTTAGATAGTGCTGCGGACTACTGGATATACGGACACAGCCACGGCAATCGCAATGCTTTCCAAATTGGCGAAACGACCTTGCTGACCAATCAACTGGGCTATGTAGAAATGGGTGAGCATTTTAGGTTTAATCGCACTGCTATTATTGAATAGATTGGTATGCCTACTGTCCAGCGAGCGAATAAATTTGCCCAAAACGGACATGTTTATCTAAGGGACGGTACACAAATAAATTTACATTTTAACTTGCTGCATCCCAACCGCTTGCGGTTCATTCGCTTGAATATTCTTAATATTCACCCTTTGGGATCGCTCATTCATCCTTACTCGGCGTTATAAAAGCCTTACAGAACACAGGCTATGTGCGGTTTTCATGCCTTGATTAAGAAAAAAATAGCTGCTTTAAAATTTGTAAATTTATTTATATCCCATCCCTAAGAGCATGTTTGGAG
>JBCDKV010000842.1:0-2167 GCA_038746215.1 Bacteroidota bacterium
ACGCCGCTCGTATTTGCTTTGATCCAATCCTGAAAAACGCTTACAAAACGAGCAATGCTTTCGTGTCCAAAATTATCGCGATAGCCCGCATCCATCACTTCAATATCTGGGCTAGTTGGCAAGGTCACATTTGGTAGCACATATGGATAAGTGGCGTTCATCCGCAGCGCAGATAAAAAGCGCAAACTATCTGGCTTTTGAGCTTGAAAAAAACGCTGAAAGTCAATGGCGTCAATGTCTACTTCGTTGCTCGCATAGGGTGGAGCAGTCATATAAGAAACGGGCTGTGTCGAAATGATGAGTCGCCTGGCATCGTTGATGATATAAGGCGTTAAGAACATCAGTGGGATAGTTGCATCGTACTCAGCTTGGGTGTATTCTCCCAAACGTCGGTCTAGCCTACGGTGCGTATTTTCGTTGAATTGCTGCTCAAAAACGTAGCCTCTGTCTTTGGTGTAGCGTTTGTCAGCATCATCGAACGTACCCTTGGGAATGAAAATATCGTTGGTTACAATGGTAAAAGCCACTGAATTTAGTAAATCCTTAGCTACATCATTCACATGCGATTTTTTGTACAAATCAATGGGTTCGCCCAACTGTATGCGATAGTACAATTCCCTGAAATAGGACATGCCCATCATGCCGCCCGAAGCACCCGACATGAGGGCGGTTTGCTTCATCATTTGTCCGTTCGTCAAGCTGTCTGCCATGCGGAGTACTTGCATGGTCCAAGCCGTTGCTTTCAGACCGCCACCACTCACGCCAATCATCAGCATTTTGGGCTTTTCCTGTCCCGTTTTTTGCTTCCAATTTTCTAGGATTTCAATGGTATTCGCCACGTCCGCTGCTTTGGCTTCCGTCGAAAAAACGTCTTCCAAATTTTGGTAAGTATAAGCTGGTCGATCTTCGGAATAATCTAATCCGTAGGCTTTGTTTTCGTGATTGAACCAGCCTTGTTTGGTCATAAAATTGAGGAGGACAAACAAGCCTACAAAAAAGGTTAAACTCCAACGGTTGAACCAATACATGATCGCACCAACCAGTGTGATGACGATACTAAACAGCAAGAAAATACTCGCTCCAGCAGGAATTCTGAAACTTGGATGTTCAATCAACAAACCTAGTGCCACGAGGACAAACAAACTGGTCATTTGTACCGCCAGCGCATTGGCGTGATTTTGTTTAAATACGCGATGTAGAACTTTCAAGCTGTAATGCGATACGCTCCGAACTCGCCTTGGTACAAATGACTCCGTCAAATAATAAGCAACCCTCCGACCTTTGGTTTCTGACTGTATTTCTTCTATTTTTAGCCCACGTCCTGGACCGACCGAGCGCATCAGATTGGGGGGCAGTTCATCGGCTTCTTTATCCGTGAAAGTAAAGATATTTTTATTGGTGTAGATAAAATAGGCAATCAATAAAGACACCATGCTGATGAGACCAAAGAGAAAGCCAAATATGTTGTAAAAGGTGCTTTCGTAGCTAAATTGTTGTTCTTGGATTTCAAAGCGAATGTGGAAAGTTATGATCATGCCGATGTAGAAAAACGGCAGGATAAAATTGTTGATACAAAACTTGGTGAACGGTCTAGCCAAGGAAGCCAAAAAAGGAAAATGATGAGCAGAAAGCATGTAAGTCGTAAGGTTCCAAGTCATCGTAAAACTCGCGAAACTCAGTCCCAAGAAAAAGAAACTCCAAAAGTCTACTGCACCCAGATATTCGGGTGTCCAAAACAGATATTTTATGCCATAATTGGACGCCACTTTACCCGTGATGAGGCTACCGATCAGCAACCAAATGGCAGTCAGTAAGAGGTTGTATTTGAAGTGCAATACGACCAACTGAATGGGAAAGGAAAACCATATGTTTGTCCATGTTTTTTTCATAGCGTGAGCTAATAACCAGTCAACAATGCGAATAACGACTGTGCAGATCTCATTTTTCTTGACATTTGACTCAGACATAGTTCAGGTCAATATCCGCAAATTGAGCAACAAGTATGCTTAGTAAATCTCTTCGGACGGAAACACAAATTTTAACTTATTTTTCTCTAAAAAATAAGTTAAAATTTGTGTTTCCGTCCATAAAAAACCTTCGAGCATACTTGTTGCGCGATCTCAAACACTTTACTAAGGTTCAAAAGTTTAGTAAAGCTGTTACTGCC
>JBCDKV010000843.1:0-2152 GCA_038746215.1 Bacteroidota bacterium
CAAGAACCTTACTAGAATTTATTCAAAATGTAGCTCAGAACTTTGTACACCAATATTTTTATATCGCATTTAACATCAATACGCTATGTCGGCGGCTTTACCGTGCTGGGAATTTGGGTAAAATGATTTTCACCATTTAAAGGGCATTTTTAAAAACAAAACAACATGAAATACTTTGCGAACTTATTGGGACTACTTCTACTTCTTTCAGCTTGTCAATCAACTGCTGAGTCCTCCGAGGAAACGGCAAGCAAGGAAGAGCCAGCAGCCGAAGAATGGATATACCTCTTTGATGGCACTAGCATCGAAGGCTGGCGTGCCTACAACGGTAAAGAATTGCCGCCGCAGTGGATCGTAGAAGATGGCGTGCTGACTTTTTCTAAGGAAAAGAAAAATTTGGAGGTAGAACACGAAGGGGGAAAAGACATCATCTATGCCGTCGAAGAATTTGACAATTTTGAGCTACACATCGAGTGGAAAATTCCTGAGGGCGGCAATAGTGGTATTTTTTATCATCTGAAAGAGGGCTACGACAGCCCCGCTGAGGTATCGCCCGAATACCAATTGATAGATGATGAAAACTATGCCACCATACACGATCTAGTCGAATACAATACGAGCTTAGGTTACGAAAAGCCCGAACAGTTGCAAGTACTCCAGCAAACCGCTGCCGACTATGCCATGTATCCAGCCAACGATAGTCTAAAAATGCTACATCCAGCAGGCGAATGGAACAAAACCATTATTGTCTTCAAGCCAGAACAAGTAGAGCATTGGTTGAATGGTCAGAAAGTACTGTCCTTCGTGCCTTGGTCGGAAGACTGGAAAGCTAAAAAAGCCAACGGCAAATGGAAAGATTATCCAGACTACGGAAAGTACAAATCGGGCTATATCGGTTTGCAAGATCACGATAGTCCGCTCTGGTTTAGGAATATTAAGATTAAGCGGCTGTAAGAACAAAAAATTGGAAAAGCTTTTGTACGTGCAAGTTTCGTGAGTTGGATACCTACTTATGATTCGTCCTGGGAAGGAAGATCCTACGCTAGACAAGTGCTAAAACAAGTCGTTGATGGTGGTAATCAAATCAACAGCATTACTTAGCTGATTACCCCGCCACTGATAAACCGCATGATCCAGTTCCTAATCGTTTCTCGATGAACTGGTTTTGCCAAACGTTCTAAGCCTTCTGAAACCACGGCTTCTCCCATTTTATTAATTCGCATTTCCAGCAAGACTTGATCGTAAGCCTTTGAAAATTCGGGATGTCCTTGTATGCCCAGCAGCTTTTCGCTAATTTGCATAATGCCGACTGGACATTGTTCGTTACCCGCAATGATTGTAGCATTGGGTGGCAACTCGATGATTTGATCTTGGCACATCATCAGCAAATTGATCTGAGCTTGAAATGGCTGTTGCCAGTGCTTTTTTTCGATAACTTCAAATTCGTGAACGCTTACACACCAGCCTTTCTGGGATTTTTGTACGCTTCCACCCATCGCCTCGCCCAGCAGTTGATGCCCAAAACAGCAGCCCACAAAATATTTATCCATTGCCGCAATTGCTCGAACCACTTGCTTCAACTGTTTAATCCAAGCAATATCTTCGTAAACGGATCGGTAAGAACCCGTTGCAAAATATACTTCACATTCATCCAGATCGCTTGGAAAGATGCCGTTGCAAGCATCGTAGAAAGTCCAATCTAGATCGGGGAGCAATTGCACGAACATGTCGGAATAGTCGCCAAATCTAGTACGGTATTTATCGTCGACGTGATCGCATTGAAATAGTCCTGCTTTCATTTTTTTCTGATTCTGACTGATAAGCTGCGCTACATCATCCGTAAATGAAAAGATTTAGGTCGCGTTAAACTTTCATAACCAATCGCTGATAGCGTACAGCCTCTTCCGCTATTTTTTACACCCGTCCACGCCAGCGCAGGATCGAGGTAATCACAGCGATTCATAAATACCGTTCCTGTTTCGATTTGATTGCCCAGTTCAATTGCTTTTTTGACATTTGTTGTCCAAATAGAGGCCGTCAAACCATAAGCACTATCGTTCATTAGTTGCAGGGCGACTTGGTCATTTTTTACGGGCATAATACCGACCACGGGCGCAAAGCTTTCTACTTGCATCACTTCCATGTCGTGATG
>JBCDKV010000844.1:0-2150 GCA_038746215.1 Bacteroidota bacterium
AGCGGATTCAGCTTTTGGAAAACGTGCTACGTGGACATTTGTTGGTCGCGTTGTGGGGTATGGGTTGGCGCGAAGACGTACCAATCGAAGTCTGTATACAGGAGATGCGCCGATCGCAAACCGTTCCGTTCAAAGGGGTACAGCATACTATTTTCGATCTTGTTTATACGACTAATGTGCAGCTTCCAAATCACATCGCGCTAGGAAAAGCGGTCAGTCATGGTTTTGGTTGGCAGATGCGGCAATAGTAATAAGGGAATTACACTACAACAAGCATAGATTCGACTACATTGATCTCCTCATTTATACTGAACTTTGCAGCAACAAAATTTAGTAAAAAATGAAAGAACAAAAGATAGCAATCATCACGGGCGGTAGTCGTGGATTGGGAAGAGATATGGTCATCCGTTTGGCAGAAAAGGGAATAGATGCTGTGTTTACTTATCATTCCAATGAAGTAGCGGCAGAAGAAGTCGTTGGGGAAGTAGAAAAATTAGGACAAAAAGCCAAAGCCTTCCAATTAGATACTAGCCAAATTCAAGGATTTGATGGATTTTTTGAGCAAGTTACTACTTATCTAAATCAGGAATATGGACATCCAAATTTCGATTTCCTAGTCAACAATGCTGGAACGGGTATCTATCGTCCCTTCACGGAAACGACCGAAGCGCAGTTCGATGAAATGATGAATGTGCATTTCAAAGGTGTGTATTTTTTGACCCAAAAAGCACTGCCGTTTCTAAAAGATGGTGGTCGCATTATCAATATTTCTTCTGGTCTAGCGAGGTTTTCTTTGCCTAATTGTTCGGCTTACGCTGCTTCCAAAGGAGCGGTGGAAGTGCTGTCGCGACATTTGGCAAAAGAGTTGGGGCATCGAAAAATTGCGGTGAATGTCGTAGCCCCAGGTGCTATCGGAACGGACTTTGGGGGAGGCGAAAATAAAAACAACGCCAAAAAACGAGAGATCGTAGGCAATAATACAGCACTCGGAAGAATGGGCGAACCCGAAGATATTGGTGGCATTGTCGCATTTTTGTGTTCGGAAGATGCCTACTGGATCAATGGACAACGGATAGAAGCGGCAGGTGGGTTTATGTTGTAGAGGGTTTATACTGCAAACGGGATAAAAAAGTGCTTTTATTTTTGAAAAATATAAGTTTTGCTCACATCATTTACCTCTAAATTTGGCAGGCTCGATGCCGCCAAATTTGAATGTAAGCGTAATAATTTGTACTTAGAAATGCCAACGGAACAGAATGTACTTTTTTGTCCCGAACGGAGTATACATTAAAGCTTAGGAACGTTGAAAAAATAACTTTACCATCTTGACTTCATCTTTTTGCACTACTCTTCGTTGGAAAAATCCTTATGTGGCAAAGACTATACGCGAATTTTTCCGCCTCGATTAGTACAAAAATATTTTGTCAAGAAAGCAACCTTATTTATTCACCGTTCCTTAACCGCTACGCATGGCTAAAAAAATTCGTAAAATTG
The DNA here is from genome assembly GCA_038746215.1 of Bacteroidota bacterium. Taxonomy (GTDB): domain Bacteria; phylum Bacteroidota; class Bacteroidia; order Chitinophagales; family Saprospiraceae; genus JAAUTG01. The sequence continues at coordinate 1,495 of JBCDKV010000844.1, forward strand.
AGACCATCACCGAATTTCATCGAATGCGAGGGCTTCCGAGTCCTTCGCATCCACTGGTGAGCTTGGTGGATTATGGCAAAACGACTATTCTATCTGAGCATTTGGGAGAGTCTTGGCATTTTAGTTTCTACTCTATCGGGATGAAAAGAAATGTCGGAACGGTTCGCTACGGTCAGCAGCAATACGATTTTGATGAAGGATTTCTGTCTTTCATTGCGCCTGGTCAATTGTTGAGTATTCAACCGAACAAAAGAGCAAACCTAAAACCTACTGGTTCACTCTTACTCCTTCATCCAAACTTCATTTGGAAGACTTCACTGGCTAAAAACATCCAACAATATGACTTTTTTGACTATGCGATCAACGAAGCACTTTTTCTTTCGACCAAAGAAGAACAAGTCATCAAAGGTATTTTAGCAAACATTGAACAAGAAATTGAAAGCAATATTGATTCCTTCAGCCAAAACATCATCATTGCCCAAATTGAACTATTGCTCAACTACGCAGAACGCTTTTATCAGCGGCAGTTCATTACGAGAAAAAAGAACAATCACGAGATTTTGGATCGTTTGGAGCAATTACTAAATGAGCATTTTCAAGAAGAGCAGCTTACGCAAAGAGGATTGCCCAGCGTCCAATACGTCGCCCAACAACTC
>JBCDKV010000845.1:0-2149 GCA_038746215.1 Bacteroidota bacterium
CATCGTTGGTCCAGAAGCACCACTTGTAGCAGGTATCTATGACTTTTTCCAAGCAGACGCGAACTTATCTCAAATTCCAGTCATTGGTCCATCTCAGCGAGCCGCTCAACTAGAAGGCAGCAAAGCTTTTGCCAAAGCCTTCATGGAAGAATTCGATATACCGACGGCAGCTTATCGGGAATTTACCAAGGCAAACAGCGCAGCGGGACTCGCTTACATTGAGCAGCAGCAGACGCCCATTGTGCTGAAAGCAGACGGTTTAGCAGCAGGGAAAGGCGTACTTATTTTGGAAGATAAAGCGGATGCAAAGCGCGAGTTTGAAGCTATGTTGAATGGTAAGTTTGGAGTAGCCAGCGAAAAGGTTGTCATCGAAGCATTTTTGGATGGTATTGAGTTCTCCGTTTTTGTACTAACGGACGGCGAACATTACCAGATTCTACCCGCCGCGAAAGACTACAAACGCATTGGTGAGGGCGACACTGGACTCAATACAGGTGGTATGGGCTCTGTTTCTCCCGTGCCTTTTTTAGACGACGCCTTAATGCAAAAAGTAGAGGAAAAAATTATTCAGCCTACCATAAAAGGTCTACAGCGTAGACGACTGGATTATAAAGGCTTCATTTTTTTCGGACTGATTAGAGTGGAGGATGAGCCTTATGTCATTGAGTACAATTGTCGGATGGGCGATCCTGAGGCGCAGAGTGTTTTGGCTCGTTTGCAAAATGATTTCTTAGACCTAATGGAGGCTACTGCAAATGGTCAACTCGATAAAATTGAGATTCAAAAAGATGAACGTTTCGCAGCTTCTGTGATTCTAGTCTCGGGTGGTTATCCAGAAAAGTACGAAAAAGGTAAAACCATACATGCTTTGCACCAAGTGACCGATAGCCTCATTTTTCACGCTGGTACAAAGCAAGTGGGCGAGTACGTACAAACCAATGGCGGAAGGGTTTTGGCATTGACTTCCTACGGAAGTACGATGGCAGCAGCATTACGTAAATCCAATGAAAATGCCGATAAAATATCCTTCGAGGGTAAATATTATCGCAAAGATATTGGATTTGATTTGTAGGGGACTGCCTTGTTCTACCTTACTCCACTGTTGCGGGAGCTTCGTAATAAGTATCTAAATACTGTATGATCTCATAGCGATCAGCACGGGAGATGTACTTACATTTATTGATGATAACGTACAAATCATCCCGTTTTCGCTCCAGATAAGAACGCATAATTTCCAAGGACTTCGGGTCTTCTTTGTAGCCCATGAAGGCACGCTCTTTCACGCTGGCTAGTCCCAAATCCATATTCGGAATAGCATAAGAGGCATCTACCATGCCGCTAAAATCAAAATCGTAGGGAATTGGAATCAATTTACCGCCATCATTCGGACGAATAATTTTTACATTTCGCATAGTGGCAGTACTCCAATCTTCGTTGCCAATCATATATTGGAAAGTGGAAGCCAATGCCTCTTGCTTTGGATTGAAGTCCGCATAATCTACATTGAATGTTTCCACTTCTGTTCCTTTGATTCTATCGCTCAGTTCCCTTGTACTTTCGATTAAGAAGCCAAAATGCTTCACCTTGTTCTTGGGATTGGTAGCATCGACGTAAGTGATTTTGACCAATTGCGTGCGATAGCTGTAAGGGGTCAATTCATTGTACAATTGATACGCTAGGTATTCGCGCACAATGGTATTTCTTGTGCTAGGTTGATCTAAGCAATAGGTCACAAGTTTCATCTTATCGAAATCTGCTAGTCCTTTTGCTTCCAAATCGTCCTTATCGAAATTCAGCTTCAAAGGTGGCATCTCGCAGACCCTGCGGCGGTATTTACCTCGCTGTCTGACCTTAATATCGTACTGGATTTCTTCGTCATTGTGATCCTTGAACGTAAATCGCGCAGCTTGGTACGCTTCGTTACTTTTATCTGCTTGTATGGCACTGAAGTCTGTTTCTAGTGTGACTTCTAGGACTTCTTGCTGGGAAAAATATTCAAATAAACTAGTAAAATTACCCTGAGCAGTTGCTTGATGGCATAGTATGGTCAAAAAAATGCTTAGGCGGATTGATTTCATTTAATCTGGTTTTATGACCAATTTATCTATTTGCTCGACACGACTTTCTGAAAACGGAGTTTCTACTTTTC
>JBCDKV010000846.1:0-2149 GCA_038746215.1 Bacteroidota bacterium
CATCTGGGTACGGGGTTTATTTTTCATGCAGTCAGGTTCATAAAATGTTAGTTTATAATGCGAATAACGACTGTACAAATCTCATTTTTCTTGACACTTGACTCAGGTATAGTTCAGTTCAATATCCGCAAATTGAGCAACAAGTATGCTCCGTAATTCTCTTCGGACGGAAACACAAATTTCAACTTATTTTTATCCAAAAAATAAGTTGAAATTTGTGTTTCCGTCCATAAAAAACCTTTGGGCATACTTGTTGTGCGATCTCAAGCACTTTACTAAGTTTCAAAAGTTTAGCAAAGCTATTATTACCATAGAATGAAGTATTTTACCCGTTATTCGCATTTATAGGAAAATAGTGCGCCAATCATGCTCTTATCTAACACCATGTATTGTTAATGAGTAGAACACAGCATTTACTAGATCGTCCAATTGAATATTTGAAAGGTGTCGGGCCAGTCAAAGCGGATATGCTCAAAAAAGAATTGAGGGTGTTCACTTTCAGGGATTTGTTGCATCAATTTCCTTTTCGCTACATTGATAAGACCAAATTTCACAAAATTCGAGACCTCAACGAGGACAGTGGAGAAGTGCAAGTGCGAGGTATTATGCGTCGATTGAGTGTGATGGGCGAAGGGCGGAAGAAGCGTTTAGTAGGGCGATTGCGAGGCAAAACTGGGGTCATTGAATTGGTGTGGTTCAAAGGCATCAATTATCTGGAAAATCAGCTACTTATCGGTTGTGAATACGTGGTCTATGGTCGAGTGAACGCGTTTCGGAATCAACTCAACATCCCGCATCCCGAAATTGAACTCATCAGCATGGACAACAACACGCCTGCTGTCACTTTCGCGCCCGTCTATCCAAGTACGGAAAAACTGAACAACAAAGGGCTCGACATGAAAGCAAGGCGTCGTTTGATGCAAACGATGCTGGAGCAATTGAAACCAGCCGATATAGCCGAAAATATGCCAGATTACCTGATTCAAAAATTTCGCTTTCCCACTCGATACGAAGCTTTACAAGCCATACATTTTCCCAAGGACGAACGCCAATTGCAGAAAGCACAAAACCGCTTAAAATTTGAGGAACTATTTCTACTTCAACTTCGATTGTTGCGCATTAAGCATCGGAGGAAAAATCAAATTAAAGGGCATGTATTCAGTACCATTGGCGATCATTTTAACCGCTTTTTTAAAGAAAAACTCCCTTTTGAACTGACGGGCGCACAGAAAAGAGTCATCAAAGAAATTCGGCAAGATTTACGTGCTGGTGCGCAAATGAATCGCTTGCTGCAAGGCGATGTGGGAAGTGGCAAAACCATCGTCGGGCTGATGTGTATGCTGATCGCGTTGGACAATGGTTTTCAGACCTGTCTGATGGCGCCTACCGAAATTTTAGCACAGCAACACTACCAATCCATCAGCGAATACATGGAAGGTTTGGATATAACAGTAGCCTTTCTATCGGGTAGTGTGAAGGGCAAAAAGAAACGGGGTGTGCTGCTGGAATCGCTCAAAAATGGCGACATTGATATTTTAATTGGTACGCACGCTTTGATCGAAGACCCCGTCGAATTTAAGAATTTAGGACTCGCCATAACCGACGAGCAGCACCGATTCGGGGTGAAACAACGGGCAAGGCTCTGGCGAAAAGGCAAAGTACATCCGCCGCACGTTTTGGTGATGACCGCAACGCCCATTCCCCGTACTTTAGCCATGACGCTCTACGGCGATTTAGAGGTTTCTGTCATTGACGAATTACCGCCTGGTCGGAAGGAAATCAAGACTCTGCACAAGAACGAAAATCATCGTATGCAGGTGATCGGTTTCATGCGAAAAGAAATAGAGAAAGGGCGACAAATCTATATCGTTTATCCATTGATCGAAGAATCTGAGAAATTGGATTTAAAAAATTTAGAGGAAGGTTACGAAGCCATCAGTCGAGAATTTCCCTTGCCCAAATACACGCTTAGTATCGTACACGGACGTATGAAAGCTGCCGATAAAGACTTTGAAATGCAGCGTTTCGTAAAGGGAGAAACCCAAATCATGGTCGCTACGACAGTGATCGAAGTCGGTGTGAATGTCCCCAATGCTTCGGTGATGGTCATCGAAAATACCGAGCGTTTTGGGCTGTCGCAACTGCACCA
>JBCDKV010000847.1:0-2140 GCA_038746215.1 Bacteroidota bacterium
GAAAATGAGTACCACGAAGTAGCCCTTGCCATCCCCAACTATATCATTGGCTATTGCATGTTCAATTACGCTATCCCCCGACCAGATCGCGATTTATTTCACCTTTATTATCGCATTACAGAACCAAGCTTTTTTCAGCAGTTGGGTTTTCAAGAAACGCTGTACGATCCTAAGAATCAACAATTTAATCGCCGAGCGATTCGCCGCGCAATAGAAAAAATACGCTTGGAAAACCACACCAAATATCCTCACTTTCGTCCCTTGGTCGGACCGCTCAATTTTGACAATCTCGTATTGTTTGCTAAGTCTTATCTGGAAATGATTCGTGAATTGGATTTGTCTAAAAGAATTATTTAGAGGCTAAAAATACCGACATGATAAGACCATATTTACTAGCAGAAACCAACTGGAAAGCGGTGCAACAAACCGACTACGAATTAGCGATTCTCCCTTGGGGCGCAACGGAAGCACACAACTACCACATGCCTTATGCTACCGACAACTATCAGGTCAAATATATAGCAGAAAAAGCAGCCGAAAAAGCTTGGGCAGCGGATGCCAAAGTAATTGTTTTGCCGCATATTCCGTTCGGTGTACAATCGGGGCAATTGGACATCAAACTGTGTATGAATTTGAATCCTAGCACCCAACTTGCCATTTTAAAAGATGTAGTCGATACCTTAGTCAGACATCACATCAAACGATTGGTCATCCTAAATGGACACGGTGGTAATCATTTCAAAACCATGATTCGAGAGCTTTCGGTGCTTTATCCCACGGTCTTCTGTTGTAGCGTAGATTGGTTCAAAATCGGAGATCACGCTCAATTTTTTGAAGCAGCAGGCGATCACGCGAATGAGATGGAAACCAGTGTCATGCTCCATATTCACCCCGATCTATTACTGCCCCTTTCGGAAGCGGGCGACGGTGCAGCCAAGCAATATAGCATCAAAGGATTTCGGGAAGGCTGGGCAACGGCACAAAGACCGTGGACGGTCGTGAGTCGAGATACTGGTGTAGGTAATCCCAAAAAAGCTAGTGCGGAGAAAGGAGCGGCCTATTTGGAGTATGTCGTCAGTGAACTTAGCCACTTTTTTGTGGAATTGTCTAAGAAAGAGGCGTTGTTTGAATAAGCAGTGAGAAGTGCTAGATCGTTCACTTAGGTGGACTGTCTACGCTACTGGACATCGGTATAAAACAAACCACTAAGGCACTAAGAATACTAAGATAAATTGCCAGAAATCAGGTCATAAAATCTATGTGTTCCCGTCCGAAGAGACTCACTGAGCATACTTGTTGCTCAATGATCTTTCATTGACTCAGGCTGCTTCCAAGTAAAAAGTAAGGCTTTGTACACTTCTTATTCTTGAACTTTCAATAACCCTAGCACTCAATCAATTGACTCGCCAAAAATAAGGTGTAAACAAAATCAAAATCGTAAATAACTCCAACCGTCCAACAAGCATCAGAAAAGACAGTATCCATTTGGCAGCGGTCGGTACATCGGCAAAATTGTTGGTAGGGCCAACGTCTCCGATAGCAGGTCCCACATTGCCTAGTGAAGTAGCCACCGCGCCACTAGCAGATAGGATATCCATACCTGTCAAGCAAACTGCTATCGTACCAATCACAAAAATGAGTAAATAGATCATCAAAAATACGAGAATGTGCATGAGGATTCTAGGACGCACCCCCTGTCCGTTAAGCCTCAGTGGAATGATCGCGTTCGGATGTAAAAGCTGTTTAAATTCTTGGAAAGACTTCTTGAAAAAGACAACGTGCCGAACCAATTTAACGCCTCCACTAGTCGAACCCGCACAAGCACCAGAGAACAGCAACAGAAAAAAGATTAAGGTAATGGGTTCTGCCCAAGCTGTATAATCCGCAGACACAAAGCCAGTAGTCGTGATGAGGGAAACCACCTGAAATAAGCTATCTCTGAAAGATTGTTCAAAAGGCGTTGCGGTTAAATAAAACACAGCAAGGGTAACAACGATCGTCAAGATCGCAATGAAACCCAGATAGGTTTTGAACTCTTCACTTTTCCAAATATCCTTCCATTTGCCCAACAAACTGAGGTAAATGACGCTGTAATTTGTACCCGCTAAGAACATGAAGAAAATAATAGGATATTGGAGCA
>JBCDKV010000848.1:0-2137 GCA_038746215.1 Bacteroidota bacterium
AAAATAAGTCAAGTATTTGAGTTTCCGTCCATAAAAAACCCTTTGAGCATACTTGTTGCGCGATCGCAAGCGCTTTACTAAAATTTTTCTCAGGCATCACCAATTCATGAAAATTAGAGCTTGTTTGGATTTTTCCTGCCTGATAACCAACATTTTACGAACCTGACTGCATGAAAAATGAGTTCCGTATTCAGATATGCAACTAATTTTCCACCTTGTCAGAATCGCAAACTACTGATTATCAGGTTGTAAAAATTCCAAACAAGCTCTTAGCAATTTTAGCATAAAGTTTCAACTGCTTTTGCGATTCAAATATATATATCTAAAGTGTTAAGTACTTTAGGTATTCGTAGACTTTTCGGAAGTTAGCGCAAAAAGACAGTTTTTGCACCAATTTTTTGGAAGAGCTACACATATTTTTCTATTTCCTCCTAACTATCAATAAGAGTCCATCTCAGTTTTTGCTTTGCCAATCTGACCGCTCGCTTCTAAGATCTGGCTTCCAGTCCTATTTTTTAAACTTTTATCATCAGAATACATTCTACTTTCATTTCTAGAATCCTTCTTTTTTATTCTTACTGATTAACAAGCACCAAATAGCAAAGGACAGGAAATGAATACAGAGAAAAACAACATCACGGAGTGGTTGGAGCAGTTGCAGCAGGAGAGCTGGAACTTAGAGCTATTGATCTCTGGATTCTCTATCTTTTTATTGGCGCAAGCAAAGAATAAGCTGCTAGAGCTAGTGGATTACGTAGACTTGTTCTATTCTTTCGAGCATGATGTTCGTAACGTTATCATGCTGTTTTTGGGGATTACGATATTGAGTTGCTATGCTTTAATTATTAGTCTGATCTTTCATATCCTGCTTCGAGGTTTTTGGATTGGGACAATTGGCTTGCGTTCTGTGCAGCCTAAGGTGGACTTTAAGCGATTACGCTACGCACCTGCTTTTGAGCAACATTTAAACAACAAATTGCCCACGCTAGACAAGCTGCTGATTCGACTAGATCAGGTGAGCAGTGCCGTTTTTTCTTTTGCGTTCCTGATCATTTTTATGCTGATTTCGTTGGCAGCATGGTTCTTGTTTTATTCCATCATCTCGGGGCTATTTTCTGCTTTCGTCGATCTTTTTCCCGAAGAAAGTACCATTAGTAATATCTTAGTGATTACGCTAGAGATTGTATTGCTCATTTTTATACTCGTCAGCCTGCTTTATCTGATAGACACGCTAAGCACAGGACTGCTGAAGAAGATCAAGCAGCGACACATCAGTAAGGTATACCGCGGCTTGTACCGAATGATGAACGCCGTGACCCTTTCCTTTCTGTATCGCTCCATACATTATCATCTCATTAGCTATTTTGGCATTTGGCCGTCTAGGATTTTAATTAGCGTCTTTATCTTTTCGATGGTATTGACCCCTTACCTAAGACTATCACATGCAATCTACTATCCTGATTATCCGAAAAGTAGTGGCATAGAAACAGAATATTACGACGACATGCGCACGCCAGACGAAGCAATTTGGCGGGCGTCTATTCCTTCTACCACCATCAAAGATAATAGTCTACCGCTTTTCATCCGTTACTCACCCGATAGCAATCCAACGCTTGCTCACCTCTGCGCAGATTATGAACCCGCTAAGCAACAACGCATTATGTCTGGCATCAACCTAGATGGAGGACTCAACATCAATGACCCTTATTTTCAGGAAAGCAGCCCCGATAGCTTATTGGCTTGTTTGACTTCCATCTACGAAGTCCGCCTAAACGATAGCTTACTCGAAGACTTGAAATACTATTATTTGACGCATCCCAATAAAGAAGAACTAGGCATCTACACCGTGCTGGATATAGAGCATTTAGAGAAAGGCAATCATTTGCTGAATATAAAGTATAAAGACTGGCAAGAAAGTCAGGATACCGTACTGACCAGAAATTGGGCAAACGTTACTTTTTGGAAAGCTAATCCAGCGGTCAACGAATAAACAGTTCAACAAGTCAACAAAAAATAAAATACACTTTCTATCTAAAATGGTATACATACTGCAAACGGGATAGGTATGTACAAGTGGTCGAATTGTAAAATTGTTCAATTGTCGAATTGATAGCGACGTGCTAATCATAGATGCGAA
>JBCDKV010000849.1:0-2106 GCA_038746215.1 Bacteroidota bacterium
AGCTTCTATTTGAAATCTGTTTTGGCTCATACAGTATTTTGTTCTTAACGTCTTTTTAGCACTTTTTCCACTAAAAGAAATGAGGTCGATTGCAGCCAATTACAGAAATGTCCAGTAGTCTACTCTGAGATTGCTTTTTTAGTAGCGATGGTAGAAGTATTCCTACATTTTGCTTCAAGTGTTGTAAGTTAAGCTTACCTTTGTGTGTTTTTTGAAAAATAGCTTGAAAATTATCTCATAACAACATAAGCAGACAATCGTGCCAGGCAAAAATTCATCGACGCTCATCAATGCGCTTTCGGAAGTTAAACTATTTAGCGGACAAAATTCCAAAGCCCTAGCCACCAACATCGCTTCTCATTACGGGCAAGCACTAGGAGACATTAGCATCAATCGTTTCAGCGATGGTGAGATGCAACCCATTATTCGGGAATCTGTGCGGGGGGCTTACTTTTTTATTGTTCAGTCTACTCCAGCACCTGCCGAAAATTTAATGGAGCTGCTATTAATTATAGACGCTGCTAAACGTGCTTCGGCGGGCTACATCACCGTCGTTATTCCCTATTTTGGCTACGCCAGACAGGATCGCAAAGACAAGCCTCGTGTTCCCATTTCTGCTAAATTGGTGGTCGATCTACTGCAAGTAGCTGGCGCAGATCGGGTGATGAGCATGGATTTCCACGCCGATCAAATTCAAGGCTTTTTCGATATTCCCGTCGATCACTTGCAAAGTGAAGTGGTCTTTATGCCCTATTTAGAGCAGCAAGACATGTCGAACGTCATTTTTGCTTCCCCAGATGTGGGCGGCGTGAAGCGGGCTAGGAAATACGCCAAGAAATTCCATACCGATTTAGTGATTTGCGATAAGCATCGGGTACGCGCCAATAAGATTGCAGGTATGACCCTCATCGGTGATGTGAAAGGACGCGATGTTATTTTGGTAGACGATTTAGTGGATACCGCTGGCACGCTATGTCGCGCTGCCGATTTAATGATGAGCGAAGGTGCAAAAAGTGTACGTGCGATTTGTACGCACCCCATTCTCTCTGGTCAAGCCTACAATAATGTAGAAGGCTCACAGCTAGATGAACTCATCGTCTGCGATACGATTCCCTTGAAAAAGCCTTCGCCCAAAATTAAGGTACTGACTGCCGCTAAGATTTTTGCAAAGGCGATTCGGAATATGCACGAAAATCGTTCGATCACGGGACTTTTTGTCGAGCGGTAGTTGTTGAGACCTTAGAGCTTGTTGGGATTTTTCATCTATGGTCATAAACAAAGCGACCGCACAGCCTGAACTATGCGGTCGAGTAAAATGCTATTTTACTAACATCTATAATAAGCTATATTACACTATACAAATCGTTCTAATTTTAATCTAGCAGTACTGTTGTAAAACTAGTAGCTCAATTATCGGATACCCTCGAAGTAGCCGATAATTTTTTTGAGCTAAAGCCAAGTTTACAAAGCTCGCTGCCCCACAAATCTTTCCGCAAGCTTCGCAAACTGTTGTTCGGTACATTAATCGAACTATTCCACTGCGACGACAAATCGCTTCGTATTGCCATCCGTATCCATCAGGATATAAGTACCTGCTGGTAGGATATTAATATCAATTTGAATTTGCTGCCAACCTGTGCTACCCAAATCTTGCTTGATGTTCAGTATGCTTCTGTTTTGTGCATCTAAGATGACAAACTCCGCTGTCGTTTCCTGGGCATAGAAGTTCACATTCAGTAGTTTATCCTGTCCAATTGGGTTTGGATAAAGTTCCCATTCTGTGATCGCATCCAATTCTGCCGTTCTGATTTCAGAGTAGGCAAAACTGCCATCAAAATCTACTTGCTTGATGCGATAGTAGTACAAGATGTTTGGAATAGCCTCGTGATCTTCGTGCTTGTAATCGGTGCGCACAAGTGTCGTGCCTTGTCCTTTGATACGTGCGATGGACTTGAAGACTTTACCATCTTCGCTACGCTCCAATTCAAAATGACTGTTTTCAAACTCACTCGCCGTTGCCCAAGTCAAATCAATGTGATCTTTGTCTGCTTTGGCACTGAAATCTAAGAATTCGACGGGCAATATTCGATCTTGGAAACCAAAGTC
>JBCDKV010000850.1:0-2104 GCA_038746215.1 Bacteroidota bacterium
CTTGCTTAGCAACTTCCGACAAAATTTGGATTGAAACACGAGGAAACCCTAGAAAAGGTATTGAACGGAGAAATCTTGCTTAGCAACTTCCGACAAAATTTGGATTGAAACTAGGAAGGCAAATATTAAGCAGCGAAGATTGGAAATGCTTGCTTAGCAACTTCCGACAAAATTTGGATTGAAACGACTGGTTTGGATCAGCCAAGTATTCTCTAAATGATGCTTGCTTAGCAACTTCCGACAAAATTTGGATTGAAACCGAATAATACACCCTCCCCTACTGAGCCGATTTGCCCTTGCTTAGCAACTTCCGACAAAATTTGGATTGAAACTGCATACTGGCACATTTGGCTGCGCTGAAACCTTGCCTTGCTTAGCAACTTCCGACAAAATTTGGATTGAAACGGACAAATTGCATTAGGTAATCTGCTGTGCAGCAGCACTTGATGTAGTGTAAGCCAATAGCCAACTGCATAATGACTCAATCATAACCAATCGCCACTGCAAGCACCAAAGTTAGCCAAGCGATGACAATAATAATTCCAATGATTGGAAAAATAAATCGCAGCCAGCGATCTAAAGGCACACGACACAAAGCAAGCATAGCAATCAGTCCGCCCAAGGTTGGATTCATCAAATTGGTTACGCCATCGCCGATCTGAAAGGCAAGTATGGTCGTTTGGCGTGTGAGTCCTAGCACTTCACCGAGCGGTATCATGACGGGTAAAGTCGCTAGTGCTTGCCCACTCCCCGATGGAATGAATAGGTTGATGACTGATTGTGCAATGGACATCCCGATAGCTGCTAGATAGAGCGGTAAGCCTTGCAGCAGTTCGGAAAGTCGATAGGAGATGGTATCTCCGATATTGCCCATTTCCATCAGTACTTTAATCGAAGTGGCGTAGCCTACCATAAAAGCTCCTGGCGCAGCGAGCGCAACCGATTGGAGAACACTTTCGCTAATCCTTGTCGCATCCATTCTGGAAACCAGAGCACTCAGTAATGCGACGACTAGAAACACTGCCGAAAGGTCATTGATGTACCAATCCAACTGAAAAACGCCGTATAAAATGAGGAGTAGTCCTGCAAAAAAAATAGCAATCACCATCCAGTTGTTTGGACTCATGGTGTACTGATCAATGGGCTTGGAAAGCTGAATACCAGTGGTGTTTAGCCCTTTTCCTAGACTTTTTTCAGGATTATTGGTGATTTTTTTAAAATAGCGCACATTGTAAAATGCCATCAAGGCGAGTGCTGTAAAACAGAGTACACTTCTCAGAATCGCACCCGAAAAAATAGGGAGTTCTGCAATTTTATGTCCCGTACCGACAGTATAAGGATTAATAGGCGATAAGCCAAAACCTATCGTCATCGCGCCCACCGAAATACCTGCTGCTAAGATCAAATCGCCGCCCAAAGCTAGGCTCAAAACTGCTGCGATAGGCACCATTGCAATGTTGTTTTCATAGCCTACTGCTACCCCCAACAGTCCATAAACAAAAGTCATGATGACCACGATCAAATATTTGCGTTCCAAACCCAAGCGATTCACCAAAGTCCCGATGCTATTCTCTACAGCCTTGGATTGTTCCATAATCCCAAACATGATACCACCCGCCAAAACAATGAAAATGACTTCAACGGCTGCTTTGAAGCCCAGCGGAATTGACTTGAACATATCCAGCAAGCCGACGGGCGTGGACGGCACTACCTCGTAGGAGTTAGGAACGACCCGATTTCGACCATCTACTTCTATTCGTTCGTAAGTCCCAGCGGGCAGTACGTAGGTGAGTATCGTCACAAAAACGATGATGCCAAAGAGCATACTAACGGCATGTGGAATGCGCTCGTACCATTTTTTTGCTTGCAGATTTTTGTTCATTACGCAAAGAAACAAAAAAGGAGAAGCTTCTATCGAAGAAGCTTCTCCTTTTCAATTTTAGCCTTGATTGTAAAAGCTAATCTGAAGATATTATACTAGATATACTAGTTAGACTGAACAATCAGTCGTTCTGTCTTTATGGTATCTTTGGTCTGAACTGTGACAAAGTAAATACCACTGCTCAAATGCTTTGGATAAAAATAGGTCTGATTCCATCCTTTC
>JBCDKV010000851.1:0-2065 GCA_038746215.1 Bacteroidota bacterium
ATGGAGGTAGGCGTGATCATAATAAGCACTCATCGGTTTGAGATAGCTCCCTCTGTGGTCAAGTCGGTCATTGATCGGCGTAGTAGTTGCTGCCGCAGGTTCTTTGATGATGACGCCTGTGGTGAGTAGTGCCGCAATGATGGTGGGTTTCATGGGTACACTCAAGCGTTGAGCGAGTTTTTGTATTCGCTCGAATAGCTTGATTTTGCGGATGTGCGACCATTGATGTATGGTGCCATTGCGTGTTGCTCGTTCCATGCGTTCGCTTAGTTTGCGAAATTCTTTTCGCCACTGTCGAGAACGGAAGCTGGTGTTGTTATGTGTCTTCATGTTGAAGGCTTTAGTGAATGATTTTTTTGTCTGAATCAGGATTTTCAGGATTCCAAAATTTTCAGGATGTAGCACGCTTGGTATTGATTCTTTGAAAACAGAAGAAAAAATGAATTTTTTCTTCTGTTTTCAAAGGGGACTTTTGGACAGGAAGAGATATTTTCTAGATGTTTTTTTTGAAAAAAACATCTAAAAAATACCTCTTCCTGGTCGAAGAACCTCCTAAAATGAAAATTTTCATTTTAGGGAATTTGTAGAAAATAAGCTACCTAAATTTTGCACAGCTATTTTTTTTATGCAAGGCGAAAAACGTAGGCATAGCAGTAGCTACGGCGAGGCTTTTCAACATTCGCGAAGTGGTGCTTGCAGAAAAGATTAAGTATCTTTTCAACGAAGAGACCCGCCTGCGGATGGGATGCCAAAAGGAAAAAGAGCAAGTAAAATGGGTAGGTTATATTTTACAAGTTCCCTTAAGCTGGTGGCATCGCCCAAAAAGTTGCTTTGGGCAGATGCAGTACTTGTTTGTGCATATCGGAAGTTGTATTGAATAAATTGGGGCGCAAGGATGCAGGTAACAACTGTACATCGTAGATTTCATCTACGCTCATTTGGTATTCTAAGCGCGAGACAATGCTCGCCGTTGGTAAATGTAGCATAGTCAAAGTGGCTTTATCTGCGGCATCTGCTATTTTTAGGTGACGGAAGGTGGAGGAATTTTTGCGTAGTTTGGAGGTAGCAATACAGAGGTAATCTCCTATGCGATCCATGCCCCGTACAAAACCTGGAATGTGGGCAACGACATCATATTTTCCTGTTTGGACGTCGATGCAAACCAATTGCTGTGCTGCGGAAAGGAGACAATACAGTTTGCCATCATAAAGGCGAGGCGTATGTGGCATGGCTAAACCACTTGCTACGATTTCATTGCTTGGAATATGGACGATGACACCTCCTTCGGTGATGTTTTCGCGCCAGCTTTGGGGCGTATCTCCACTGCCTAGCGCACTAACGTATTCTGGTTCACCGTCTTTCATGGCAAGTCCATTTAAGTGGCAACGGTCGCCCGAACTAAGGGAAGATATGAAAGGTGGTTTCCAATTGACGGAAAAACTATAGTCATTGCCAATGGTACAAAGGGCGGAGAAAGAAGTATTCACCGCCCAAAGTTCCCCATTTTGCCCAAAGTGTAGATCATGTACATCCACATTGCCCGTGTAATAAGTTGCGCGTGGGAAGTAAAAATGATCGTAGGTATTGGGTGCGCGAGGAAAGGTTTTGGCGAGTTCTGGGGAATCTCTCAATAAAATCACTTCGCTTTCTGTGGCTACTGCCATCCAGTCTTCTTTGAATGCGACACCCATCGGGTTATTGAAATCGCGGACGAGTTGAAAAAGGGTGTTTTCATCTTGTGGACTCAGCATCACAATTTTGCCAGCTTGGAAGGTGCTGATGACGATGGAGCAGTCGAGTTTGATGAGTAGCTCTGGAAGGTTGGGGGTGTAGGTGCAGCTGAATGGTGCTGTTTGTGTTTGTGTCTGATTCATGATTGCTTATTTTTATAATGTTAGGAAAGGCTATTAAATATGGGCTGTAAGTACCGAAGAATATGAATACGCAGCATTGCAGAAACCGTCAATATGCTGGCCTAAACCGTCAATTTCAGGGAAAGTCTTGTTAGAAAGGAGCTATTTGCTTTAATTTATTATCATAATTAAAAAACCCTATCTTGCGATAG
>JBCDKV010000852.1:0-2060 GCA_038746215.1 Bacteroidota bacterium
AAAAGAAGTTATTTTTATCCTACCGCTTCTGATTCCGACGGGTATTGCCTTTCTCATAGCTTTGTGGTTTGTAATACAATATGAGCATCCTATCGCCCTCATCGCTTTGTTGGCTTCGCTAGCACTTTTCTACGGCATTTATTATTTTTGGACCAATACCGATTATGAAATAAAAGGGGATCGGCTATACTATCGTTCTATTTCGGTGAAAGGAAATGTACCGATTAAAAAGATCAATCGCATTGAACCCAGTACTTATCCGACCAAAGGGAATCGTCCTGCACTTGCTTTGACGGGCATCAATATCATTTATAGCGGTGGACAATCCCTGTTCATTGCACCCGAAGATCAAGCAGCTATGATTAAAGCACTGAAATCGGTGAATCGCAGGATTAAGATAGTGGAGAAAGTGGCGTGAGAAGCTCTTAACAATCGGAAATGTATAGTGGGTCGACTATTGGACAGAACGTAAAATGAAACACTAAGCACACATCGCTCTAAAGCGCAAGTATCAAGTGTAAGTTCAAAGAGCGAATTCCTTACATTGAATCAGGCTATTTTCTGTTAACAAAACTGAGACTTTGTACAGCCCTGATTAAATCCTTATCTACAGTTTGCGAGTCTGACCACTCGCTTCTAGCGGTTGACTTCTAGCCATTTAAACCAAATCCGAATCCTTCCAGCTTTTCCCAGAAGGTCGAGCCTCTTTTTCGGGTAAGTCTCTTAGCTCCAAACGTTCTTCTTCATCGATAGGAATGTTTCGCTCCCTTAGGCGTTGTAGCTCTTTTTCCACCGCTTGATCTTCCAATTTGGGGTCTACGTACACTTTATAGTACTCCATCACAATGCCGATACCCCACCCAAGCACAGGATAGATGAACCAGAGGTGATTAGAGCCAGAAAAGATATTGAGAAAGAAAAAGAAGAGACTAAAGATGATATAGGTCGCTAAATTTCTATGAAATTTTTTCTTATCTTTTACTCTTTTTCTGGCGATTTCATATTCAGATAAAGACATAGACTCATTATTTTGTTTGTAAACGCTTGGAGCTTGTTCGGAATACAGGAATCGTAACTTCCAGGAAGTGCTGTATTTATTTTTCGATTACACAGATAAAAATGGTGAGTTTATGCTACAATGTCAAATTTTATTCGACTAAATGCCTCTTTTTTTTTGATGAGCAATTAGAGCACTATCAATACTTCACCGCTTCATCCTTATCCCAAATTCCCCAATACGCCCCCACGTCGCCTTCCGAACCAACCTTCCAAGACTCATCAAAAGAAGTAAAGTAGAAAAGTTCAATGTCTTCTTCTTGTGACCATTTTTGCGAATTAATGAAATATTTCATCGCATTGATTTCCGAAGGATGCGAACCTTTTAGGCTGCTACCTTGACTGGGCCAGCCCGTTTCTGTGACAATCACTTTTTTGCCTTTACCTGCTTGCTGTGCTTGTCGATACATTTCTTTCATATACAGCAAAGAATACTCCAAAGGACAACCTTCCCAGTAGGGATAGCAATTGGACAGAATGACATCGCAAGCATCGGAAACTTGTGGGAAATTTACGAATTTGTAGTACGCATCTACGTAACCAACGGGAACATCAGGCAAAGCAGTTTTGACCTGTTGAATGTAGTGGATGAGTTCTTCGGCTTCCATTTCTTCGCGGTACAAGACTTCATTACCGACGGCAGCAATATCTACCAAACCTTCTTTAGCCAACTGAATTAAAGCAGCAATCTCTTCTTCGTTCTTATCAGCTTCTTTACCCAGCCAAGCACCTACTAAGGTTTTGAGTCCATATTTTTTCGCCACTTTTGGAATCAATTCATTGCCCTCGATGCACGAGAAAGAGCGCACCCACTTGGTGTAGGGCGCAAGAATTTTCATGCGTTTTTCGACTTGGTCTTCCGTCAAAATATCGCCGGGTTGTTGTCCTTCTTCGTAGGCACTGAAACAGATGCCGTGCATACCATTTTCGAGGGTTTGTAGGAAAAGGTCTTTGATTTCAGCAGGTGTTTTGTCTGCTAGATTTGCGCCTGCTAGGGAGAGTTC
>JBCDKV010000853.1:0-2038 GCA_038746215.1 Bacteroidota bacterium
CATTCAACATTCCTTGTTCGTTATTCGATATTCAAAAAGCAGTATAGCAAAACCAATTCTTGCCAATTTCCTGCAAGATTTCAGTTGATAAATACTAAATAGGAATAATCAATTCAACATTTTTTCAATTCAGTAATTCTACAAAATGATTAAAATACACTTTTTCATTCTGGATAGCGTATAGTTCGCGTTCCTGCGTTAATATTTTTGAAAACTTCATACCCACTTGATTTGAATAGATAGACAAAAATAAGATACCTTCGTTTTATGGAACGCTACAAATCTAACCTATTTTATAAGATAGGGTTGGAAATTAAGATAAAATAAGTGGTGAGCTTTTACTTATTAGTAGATATTTCATCATAAAAGAACAAAGAAAATGAGGCTATCCTTCTAAGGTTGGAATTTAAACCCACTGGATCGGTAAGCCCTTAGGATTGCCGAGCCTATTGTTACTAGCTAAAAAAACAAAGTTTTGTTCCTGTCGCTTTTTGAACTTGCACTTGATATTTGCGCTTGCACTTTAGAGCTTAGTGCCTTAGTGGTTTGTTTTGCGTCAATATCCACGGGTAAGATACGCCCTTTAAATTTTGTCGAATTCGCGTTCCGATACTAAATCAAAAACAGCAAATTAACATGCCAATTATATCGAAATCAGCCGTTGCTACGGGCGATGGAAAATTCGTCATCGAACCAGTACAACTTGCTGATCCACAGGCTGATGAGGTAATTGTAAAGATGAAAGCAGCAGGGCTTTGTCATACTGATTACGATAGCCTCACTTGGGGAAAACCCATCGTGATGGGACACGAAGGCGCAGGCATCATTACACAAATCGGGGATGCCGTCACGGAATATGCCGTGGGCGATGCGGTCATTTTAAACTGGGCAACGCCTTGCATGACCTGTTTTCAGTGTCAAGAAGGTAATCAGCATATTTGTGAAAATAACTCTCCCGTAGTAGCAGGTGGCAATGGGCATACCCCTGGACACGCACATCTGGAGGGCAGCAAATGGCAAAATCAGATCATCGAACGTTCTTTTAATTTGGGCACGCTCAGTGAATACGCCATTGTCAAAGCATCGGCACTGGTGAAAGTGGATGAAACCGATTTGAATTTCTCAGCAGCGGCCATCGTGAGTTGTGGCGTGATGACGGGTTATGGTTCAGTGGTGAATAGCGCGAAGTTACAAGCTGGGAGTTCGGTCGTTGTCTTGGGCTGTGGAGGGGTAGGCTTGAATGTACTGAACGCCTGTGAAATTTCGGGTGCAGGACGAATTATTGCAGTTGACATCAATCCCAAGAAGCTCGAATGGGCGAAACAGTTTGGTGCCACTGATGTCATTTTAGCCGACAAAAAAGATGAAGGCTTGAATCAAGTAGCGGCACAAGTCAAGGCAATGCTCGGTGGCAGAGGAGCAGATTATGCTTTTGAATGCACTGCAATTCCTGCCTTAGGAGCAGCACCGCTAGCCATGATACGCAACGCAGGGACTGCCGTGCAAGTGAGTGGTATTGAGCAAGAAATCACCATAGATATGCGACTTTTTGAGTGGGACAAAATCTACATCAACCCACTCTATGGCAAATGTCGTCCGCAGATTGATTTTCCTAAACTCATGCGACTCTATCGGAAAGGAGATTTAAAACTCGACGAAATGATTACTCGTACTTATCGCCTAGAGGATTTGGATACCGCTTTTGAGGATTTATTGGCTGGGAATAATGCGAAGGGCGTGGTGGTTTTTGAGGATTAGGTGGCGAGCGGTTAGTAGTAATTGCATTACTGGATATTAGATTAAAGAACAAAAAAGAAGCGGATTACACAGCTACATTAGTCGCTTTTCTTAGTGTTTCTAAGTGTACTTAGTGTTTCAATTTGTGCTTTATCCAGTGGTGTAGGTTTCTTGGTGATTTGTTCTATCTCGACGTTCACGATTATACATTTTCACCTGTAACCTAACACATATTAAGATGCGAAAAAAAAGTGGATTCCTTTGGGGACTAGCATTTGTAATCATTTTTTTGCTCTCTCAG
>JBCDKV010000854.1:0-2023 GCA_038746215.1 Bacteroidota bacterium
CGGATTATGGGTAGAGGAGTGTATTTAGTCGATCATTTTAGGATGCCGCTTTGGGATTGGGATGAAGAAGGAAAATTTAGTAAAGAAAATGCGTACTTGCTGACTTACGATGAGCAAGGTGATACCATTCGCAGATCGCTCAATGCTTCCGATCAAGGTGGGCCAATAGGAACGGAGGAAAACGGGCCGCACACCTCAGAAATTTTTGCAGATGCTGCTGTTCAGTTCATTCAAAACTACCAAAAAGAACAGCCTTATTTTATGTATTTGGCTTTTCATGCACCACACGATCCTCGCCAAGCACCTGTGGACTACAAAGCTATGTACCCAACGGAGAGCATAAAATTGCCACCTTCTTATCTATCGCAACATCCTTTCGATAATGGACATTTATTTCTGCGCGATGAAGCCTTAGCACCTTGGCCAAGAACGCCAAAAATTGCTTGCCAAGAACTAGCAGACTATTATGCAATTATTACGCACTTGGATGCTCAAATTGGAAAAGTGATTGCGGCTTTGAAAGCAAGTGGGCAGTATGAAAACACCCTCATTGTGTTGGCTGGGGATAGCGGTTTGGCAGTTGGTAATCATGGCTTATTAGGTAAGCAAAACATTTATGATGAAGATGGTTTACATGTGCCTTTTATTTTGTCAGGTGGTATCATTAAAGCGAAAGGGCAGAACATTCATGCTTTGAGTTACATTCATGATATTTTTCCAACCATCTGTGATTTAGTTGATATTGAAATTCCAAAAACACTTTTGGGCAAGAGTTTACTTCCAGTTATTGAAGGTAAGCAAACACAAATTAGAGATTATACTTATCACGCCTATCGCCAATTTCAGCGTGCTTATCGGAAAGGCGATTATAAATTGATTGAGTACGTGCGAGCGAAAGATCGAAACAAAAAGGAAGGGGAATTTGTAGCGGGTTCTCGTGTCACACAGCTTTTTCATATCAAAAATGATCCTTGGGAAACGCAGGATTTATCTTTTTTTCCTGAACACCGAAAGCGTGTGTTGGAAATGCGTGAGAAGATGCAGCAAAGAGCTATTGAACTAGGAGATTATAAACAGAACGTGGGGCAGGCGTTTGATTTTTGGGATTTTTTTGAAGAGTGAATTTTTAAGTACATCACTTTAAATTGTATTGCCTCGCTTGCCGCCAGTAGCCTTTGACTTGCTCGAAATTGCCATCGTTTACATTGCTGTGTAGTGCATTTTCTCCTAGCAAAACTATTTAGCCCTCCAAAGAGGAAACAAGTCCCAAACCAAGCAGTAGTAGGATCGCCGAAAGTATTATTTTTTGTTGGTTCATAGCTCTAATTAATGTTTACATCTATTTCATTTCTATTTGCTCTACATCTGAATACAACATCTCGGAACGTTCATCTTTTTCAAAAAGGTCAAAAGATAGATTATTGATTTTCAAAGCTTTAACATGCCTTGCATATAAAACGCTTGCTGGTAAAATTTCAAAGAGACTAAACTCTGGATAGCGTCTCTCATCTTCTGCCACGACTTTGTTTCGATGTTCCGCTTTTCCACCGCCAGCCAATTGAAGACTGATATTTTCTAAGCTCAAATATCCAATTTTATGCTTGGCCGTACCCGTTATCAAAATGCCCGAAGGCGGCTGCACTCTAGAGTTTTCTAAACTACGACTGCTAGCTTGCACATTACTGATTTGGATGCTATCCATACTTCCTACTACTTGCCTTGGCGCATTTCGATACGTTCGGAGTCGTTCACCCAGTCGAATGAAAATAGGCATATCTACATTATCCATTTTGATGCGATCAATGGTGAGGTTGCTAATGTTTGCGCCATCTACACTTAGGATTTTTATGCCGCCACCTTTGGTATCGTGCAAGTGACAGTCGGTAATGCTAATATTTTTGAAACCGCCCATTGACTCTGTTCCAAATTTGATTGCACCCCAGTCGCTTTTCAATTTGCAGTCACTCACTTGAATATTTTGAGTGGGTATAGGGCTAGTCGTTTTGAAACAAATAGCATCGTC
>JBCDKV010000855.1:0-2016 GCA_038746215.1 Bacteroidota bacterium
AAGTTCATCATTTTGACCGAGCAGGTTTTGTTCTGCTACAAGGCGAAAAACGTAGGCATCCTCTCGGCTAGCGAGGCTTTTAAACACAGTAGCAGGGCAAAAGATGCCGTCATAAATCGGGAAATTATTATTTGTCCGTTACTAAGTGAAATATCAGGAAAAATGAGATTTGTACAGTCGTTATTCGCATTAGTAGCTGTTGGCTTGTATGGTAAGTGCTTACAAGTCAGTACGATAAATTTGCTTACACGCGCACTTTTCTACGGAGCAAAAATAAATATAATTATCATAAATTAAAACGCTATCTGCTAATAGCCAACTGCTAATGACTAAAGGCGAGCTTATATAAGCGCTAAATGTTTAGAGAGCATTTTCATTTCAAAGCAAAAGGACAAATTCTTATTTCATAAAAATTCGTCCTTTTGTACTTATTCAGCCAGAAACAGATTTTTAACCCAAATTGCTTTAGTCCATAAAAATCTCCTTCAACTGTTCTACGATCTGACCACCACCAGCGACCGTAATGCTATTGATTTTCTCAGCAATGCGCTCTACGTATTCCATTTCTTTCAACTTCAACAACATCGCATTGTCCTCCATCAATTTCGCCGTATTCAAAAGACTTCGCGTAGAAGCAGTTTCCTCTCGACGCATGATTGTATTGGCTTGTGCTTTCTTTTCAGCCACCAAGACCTGATTCATGATCTCGCGCACTTCACCAGGCAGAATGACATCGCGGATACCTGCGTTTAGCAGTTGAATACCCATTTCAGCAGCTTTGTCAGCAGCAGTCGCTAGTACGAAAGATTGGATGGCTTCTTTTTTGCTCAGCAATTCATCCAAAGTCATCGTACCGACGTATTCACGTACAGTCATTTGCATCAACAAATACAGTTGCTTCGCAAAATCTTTAGTCTCCAACAATGCTTTCTCAATGTCCACGATCTGGTACTGCAAGTAAAAATTGACACGCAGGGCAGCTTTATCTTTCGTCAAAATTTCCTGACCAGAAACCTCCAATTGCATGGTACGCATATCCGCTTTTTTCACCTCTATGCTCCGACCATTTTTCCAGAAGTAGTAGTTACCAGGCAGCAATTTACGCTCCAATTGACCTTCCACGATCAAAAGACCTTGCTCGTAGGGTTCGATCAATGGCATATTGATGTAAGGACGAAATTCGTGGCGCATCAAAATAGCACGCTCCACGCTATCACTCACCTCTAGTTGATTCAAGTCTATGATCTGAAAGGTATATTCCACAATTCCTTTCCAAAATGCATACTTGCCAACAGAGGGCGTCAATAGATATTTGTAATTGCCATTACGATAAACCAAAACGATCTCATTGTCTTTCACTTCTACGACATGTAACAGTGATGCCAGTTTTGGATTTTGTAGCATGATATCCAGATCAATAGGCGCAGCAAAAGCATCTACTCGATCATAAATACGCACTTTTTCGTTGAGCCACAACCAGTGTGTACCTTTGGTCAGCACGCCTACAAAATTACCGTCTCGAAAGACTAGTCCAACTTGGTAGCTAAGGATTTTAATACGTTTCATGCTGATTGATTTTTAATTACTGTTTATTTGAAAGCTACACTCGCAGAGTCGATAGCAAGTATAGATATTTTCACACTGACATTTAATCTAGCTTGTAGCCCAAAAACAGGCAACCCGCAAGTCTTCATCTTCCAATAAGCGGAAGGGAAATTCAGTCTTGCTCGTCTAGAAAAGTGCTGTTGCGAGTGGCACGAGAAATGTTTGTTCAGCAACTAAGTCTTCCACTGCCCAATCGCCCGTACAGGCGATCCGACTATGAAATAGTCTACTTACTGTTTTCTTTTCCGCTCCCAAAAGGAGTTTGCTAAGCTCCCAAGACGGTATCCTTTCCCTTGCAAGGCTATTGTTAGATTGTTTTGCCTAAGTGCAAAACGGAAGACTTGCTGGCTAACCTAATTGGTCATTTTCAGCTTGACCAAGCTTGAAATTCTGGAACCACATTCCAGCGTG
>JBCDKV010000856.1:0-2013 GCA_038746215.1 Bacteroidota bacterium
CATACAGCCAGAATGGATACTGACCATTATCAAGCAAGAGACCGCAGGGGTAGTACGCCCTCGCTTTGAGCAGCATTGGTTATCCAAATTAGAAGCTAAAAAGGCATCAGATGATCTAAAAGAACTGCGCTATCGTTCGATGAGTTTTGGTTTGGGGCAAATTATGGGCTTTAATTACAAAAGGGTAGGGGCAGCATCTGCAAAAGCACTGTACATCGCACCTTTGGAAGATCAAATCACCTTCGTAGCTCGCTTTTTGGCGGCTACGCCTGCACTCAGAGCCGCTGTTGCTAAGAAAAATCCAAATGCAAATGATTTCAAAGTCGTCGCAAGGAGATACAACGGCGCAGCTTACGCTGTCAATGAATACGATGAAAAAATTGCTAGGAAATTTAGAGAGTTTGTGAAGATTCGGAGGGGATAAATCAAGACAATCATTAAAAGCCAAGCATGCTTTGCCTGTTGATAATATTTGTTTAGAGATGTACAAAGTCTCATTTCTCTCAGCAGAAAACAGCTTAATTCAATATAAGAAAATCGCGCAATAAGTATGCGTAAAAAGCAAACTTTTTGTCTTTGTCGTTCTTTGAACCTGCGCTTGAACTTTAAAAAGATACTCTATGATCAAAATGTTGAGTAGTCTACCCATCAGACATACTGCTTCCTCAATGCCTTTTCTGTCAGACCATTAGCACGGAAAAAAATACCTGCCAATAATCCAAAAGCAAAACCACCGATATGCGCCCACCATGCCACACCTGCCGCTTCACCCAATTGCGAGAGCGAAGCAAAGCCCGCATTCAATTGCTGAAAAATCCAAAATCCTAAGAAAATGATCGCGGGTACTTTCACGACGAAAAATAAGATGAGCACCCTGATCCTAGAGCTTGGAAACATGATGATGTAAGCACCCAGCACCGCAGAAATCGCGCCGCTGGCACCTACGGTTGGTATCTCGCTATCGAAATTAAAATAGATGTGTGCGGCGTGTGCTGCCAGACCACCCAAGATATAGAAAATGAGGAAACGGGCGTTACCCACTACGGCTTCTATATTGTCCGCAAAGACCCATAAAAAAAGCATATTACCGATGATGTGTCCCCAGCCACCGTGCAAAAACATACTCGTGAATAAGGTAGGAATGTCCTGCCCGCGTGTGATTTCGTAAGGGATCGCGCCATACTCAAAAAGGAACTGGTCGAAACCACCCGAACTCATCAACTGAATCTCGTAGACAAATACCGCTACGTTCATTGCGATGAAAGCGTAACTAAATACTGGGAAAGTTCCTCCTTTCACTTGGTCATCACCAATTGGAAATATCATATCTTTAGGTTTGAATTAGGCTAGTGCTTGACTAGCTGAGCGGATGCCTGTACAAATAAGCAATTTTTACGTAGTACAGTTCTAACAAAACACGATTTTTTGCTTTGAACTAATACCGAGTAGGTATTTCCCTCTTAAAATTAGGACTATACGAAGTCTCAGTTTTGCTAACATTTTACTTGGAAACAGCCTGAGTAAATATAATAAAATTGAGCATACTTGTTGCGCGATCTCAGGAGCTTTACCAAGATTTACTTCAGGCATTGCCAAAAACTTCGTACAAGTCTATTTTAAAATCGAGCGTACCAACTACTTTTAACTTCCCGATAAACTCATCGAATGATTTAAGTCAGGAACGAGACATAAATAAATGCTCGCGCCTGACTTGTTCCTAAATGCAAAAGCAAACAACATATGAAAATACACTTATACATACTCCTGCTACTATGCTCTTGTCAAGCGCCTGCCGCTTCACAGCGCGCCCGTCAGCTTTATGACCAATACGAGCAATACAAAGAAAACAGTATTCGGCAAAAGCGATTCAAACATGCCGATATTGTCCCGTTGATACAGCAACGCGAGGGCAATCCACTGTACAAAGTCATCAAAGCGGGAACATCAGTGGAAGGACGAGCGATTTATATGCTTCGATTAGGAACAGGCAAGATTAAAGTGTTGCTGTGGTCG
>JBCDKV010000857.1:0-2010 GCA_038746215.1 Bacteroidota bacterium
AAAAACTGAAAGTTCCGAAAGTTTGTTATAGATTTGTATACAATTCGTTTCTGCTAAATTTTTCAGTGCAGCGGCGAAGAAAATAAGAATTTATGACAGCAGTATCCTTATCCACTATATTGAAAGACAGCAAATTAGCAAAACCTTTGCGGGTCATTGCGGAAAAAGTAGCGGCAGGAGATCGCATTACCGAAGCAGAAGGTTGTCTACTGTACGAGCAAGGAGAACTAGCCTACTTAGGTGCGTTGGCCAATTTTATACGAGAAAAAAAACACGGTGATCGCACCTATTTCAATCGTAATTTCCATGTCGAACCTACCAATGTTTGTATCTATACCTGCACCTTTTGTTCCTATTCGCGCTTGCTAAAAAAGCGAGAAGATGGCTGGGAAAATTCCTTGGAGGACATCATGGATATTGTCAAGAAATACGATGATGAACCCGTCACGGAAGTACACATTGTGGGTGGCGTGTTGCCACAGTACGGCGTAAAATTTTATTCTGAACTATTTCAGCAGATTAAAGCACATCGTCCCGATTTACATGTTAAAGCTTTGACCCCCGTTGAATATCATTACATCTTCAAGAAAGCAAAAATTAGCTACGAAGAAGGGATGCAAATTATGAAAGATGCGGGCTTGGACTCCATGCCTGGTGGTGGAGCGGAAATATTTCATCCTGAAATCAGGAAGCAAATTGCAGGAGGAAAATGCTCGGGGGAACAGTGGCTGCGTATCCACGAAATTTGGCACGAAATGGGCTGTCGTTCCAATGCAACGATGCTGTATGGACACATTGAGCGATTTGAGCATCGAGTAGACCACATGGAACAATTGCGTCAATTGCAGGACAAAACGGGTGGTTTTCAGACTTTCATTCCGCTGAAATTCAGAAACAAAGGCAATCAAATGTCCGACGTACCCGAATCGACGACCATAGAAGATTTACGCAACTACGCCATTGGACGCATCTATTTAGATAATTTCGATCATGTGAAAGCTTACTGGCCAATGATCGGACGAACAACGGCGCAGCTATCCTTGGCTTTTGGCGTAGATGATATTGACGGAACAATAGATGACACCACCAAAATTTATACTATGGCGGGTTCAGAAGAGCAAAACCCAGCATTGAGTACAGAACAATTGGTGAATTTGATCAGAAGAGTAGGTCGAAAACCAATTGAGCGCGATACGCTTTACAACGTCATCGCAGATTATACCGATCATGTTTTTGAAGCGGATAAGCAATACCGAGGTTTTATGCCACTGCCCGTTGTGAATTAATATTAGGACTGTACGAAGTCTCAGTTTTGTTAACATTTTACTTGAGAACAACCTGAGTCAGTGCAAAGAATTACTAAACATACTATTTGTGCGATCTCAGGAGCTTTACCAGCATTTATTTCAAGTCTTGCTCAAAACTTCGTACACGACTAAATTGAAATTAGAAAATAAATTTATGAACATATACATCATCCGACACGGCGAAACAGAATACAATCGCCTGGGTATTGTGCAAGGCAGTGGCGTCGATACGTCCTTGAACGAAACAGGCAAATCACAAGCACAAGCCTTCTACGAATACTACAAAGATGTACCTTTTGAAGTGGTGCTGACCTCTCTTTTAAAGCGTACGCACGAAACAGTTGCCCCTTTTGTAGCAGATGGATTGGCATGGGAAAAATTTCCAGAAATCAATGAAATGTCTTGGGGCATTCACGAGGGAAAAGAACGAACCGAAGCAATGAAAAGCCAATATCGGATGGTGATGAGCGAGTGGGCAAAAGGAAACTTTGATGCAGGACTAGAAGGTGGTGAGAGTATCAACGATGTGGCGAAAAGGTGTCTAGCGTTTAAAGTACACCTATCGCAACGGAAAGAACAACATGTATTGATCTGTGCGCACGGTCGTTTGATTCGCTGTTTGATGTGTGTACTCTTGGATTTGCCGCTCGCACAAATGGAAAATTTTGGGCACTCTAACACGGGACTGTATCAGGTGAAAATG
>JBCDKV010000858.1:0-2007 GCA_038746215.1 Bacteroidota bacterium
CTATGTAAAATAAAAGATGCCGCTCTTTTAATGGGACGGGAATAATAGCTTTATTAAGTCGTCAGCAAAATAGCAATGTGAATCCGTATCCGTAGCTAAATAAAACTGGCAGCTAAATAAGTTCGCTACGGATTATGTTAGCTAAGGATTTGAAGAAGGATATCTCGATTCCAAGTAATCGAAACATCTTCGAAGAATGATTTAAGCGCAAAAAATTAGCGAACAGCAAGTAATTGCTAAGTCTATCGCGGTTTCTGCTCGGCAATCTTGTCCCAGCTACCTCGAATTATCCTGTTTCACAGCCTTGTCTTACCGATCAAAAACCGCTTGCACTCACTCTGCCTACATACCTGGCAACAACATCACCGCATTTTGCATCATGCGAGCCGTGCCTAGCCAAAACATACGATACTGCGTATTATCTAGTAGATAGACCACTTTCCCTTCGCCTAGATTTTGGGTAGCAGCAAAAGTATTACCTGCCAAATGTGCTAAATTCTCCTCCGAAGCATAGCCCGCCACCAACAATTCATCTTTATTTTTGTGATAATGTCCCACGGTTTGCAAATTAGCGGTTGGCATTAGGGCTTCGTTGCCAAACTTCAGGCTGTAGGCTTCTGATTTTACGCCAAATGCCAGCGGATGCGTGACATCAATTTGCGATAGCAGTGCTGAACCTGGAATGTACTTCTTGCCGTAATAGTCTCGCCGATCTTCGTAGGTTAAATACTTAGCAGCATCGGAGCTATCGGGCTTCATCTTCAGCATTTTTGCTGCCGAGTTTTTCCAATTATTTTGGCTGAAAAAAGAAGCAGCACTTTCCGTGGCGACTAGCGTACCTCCACTTCTCACCCAATTTTCGAGTTGTGCAAGCTGTGCTTTTGGAAACACTTTTTTCAGATTATTACCCCCACCAGCTAAGATCAATACATCATAATCATCCAAATCGACGTAGCCGTAGCGACTGCCTAATTTGGGAATAGCGGTTTGTAACAGCATGGAAGTACGAATGCGATCAACGGGTAGTTGGCTTTCTTGATCGAATAAAAAATACAATTGCCCACAAGTATAGGTATTGAAAGGTGGTTCTACTAAAAGGGCAACCTTCGGCTGTTTGACAGGTCGATTGTTATTCGAGGCTAAATCAATACCCATATCCATTCGCCCCGTTTCCAATCCTTGAATCAGGACGCCAGTTGTTTCCGCAATTGCCTCCATATCCGCCGCAATCCGATCCATTTTGTCTCGATTTCGACCCACCAAAATCGTCAAACTACCTCTAGAGAACGACTGTTCCTTCGTCCCAAAAGCTTTCGTGGCAGACCGCACACGATAGCCTTTTTTCCAAAGCATCGACAAGGCACGTGGCGCATAGCGTTGATTCCAATCGATTACATACGCATAGGGATTTTTGCTGCCTTGAACACCTTTTGGAGGAACTGCTACCATTGTCATTTCTTCCACATCCACACCAATGGATTGTTCGGTGTAGTAAGTGTCTAAATTGTATGCTAAGGAAGCGGACCATGTCGCCATATCGTACATGACTGAATCTTCGATTTCCATATTGCGTCCTAGCACACTATTGATAAATAGATGCCGCTGTTGGTCGGTAGAGACGATGTAAGTTCCCGCTGGGAAGCTCTTTCGCTCTGCTTTATTGTCTTTGAAACTACGCGCATCGGCAACACTAAAATCAGCCTTTGCCTGATGTACTTTCACCCGCTGTCTCTCCAGCATTTTCAAGACATCCACCAAATAGTCCTTATCATTAGCGGGCAAAATGTAGGCTTTGGTTTTTGATTTACTGTTCTTGGCTTGCAAAGCTTCGTAGGTGTAGCGCATAAATATGGACTTGCGCTCTACTGCTTTTTTTAAGGTTGCTATAGAGGTCAAGTAGTGATCGAAACCAATGACGGGCAGGTACTAACTTTCCGCCAGCGAATTTTCGACCACTACTTGACCTCTATAGCAACCTTAAAAAAAGCAGTAGAGCGCAAGTCCATA
>JBCDKV010000859.1:0-1995 GCA_038746215.1 Bacteroidota bacterium
ACCCCCTCCACTTGCCACGGTAGAGTGATGCCCAATAATTCTTCGTAAAAATTTGTTAGTTCCATCTGACCAAGGTAATCCTTTTTTTCCATACCCACAATTAATCTTGAAGTGCCAAAAAACAGGACTTCGTACACGCCTATTTCACAATACTTTGTTCGATCACGCTTGCCGCACAGGATTTGACGGCTTCTGCATTATCAATAGGTTGCCAACCTAAAAGCGATTGCGCCTTAATATTGTCCACCTTTCGTTCTATACTCAAATCATTTAGAATAGGCTTCAATGAAGTATCAATGTAAGAAAATAAGCGAACGGCAAAATTGGGAAGCGAACGAGAAGGAATGCTGCGATCAGGATAAGCCGATCTCAAAATTTGTGCAACCTCTTTGAAACTCATATAGCCAGCCGATCCTACGAAACGTTCGTTAGCGGCTTTGGGCTGTTCCATCGCGCGTATCAAGAGGTCTGCTACAGAACGTACATCCACCATATCAAATCCAATATCAGGAATAGCAGGCGTACTGCCGTCGAGTACTTTGATGACGATATTGGCAGAAGTACCAAAATCTTTTTCTAACACAGGACCTAGAATCGCGCCAGGACAAACGGTCGCCAGTTCCAAACCACTGCTGTCCGTGTCAATGAAATCCCAAGCAGCGCGCTCCGCAATGGTTTTGCTTCTGAAATAAGGTGTCGTATCTTCTTTGTTCGTCGCGTCCGTCCAGTCTTTTTCTGTATACGTTCCGCTACGATTACCTTTGGGTTTGCCATAGACAATTGCGCCTGTAGAAGAAGTCAAGACCACTCTTTTAACGCCATTTTTAGCTGCCGCTTTTAAGACATGGAGTGTACCATTTTTAGCAGGTTCGATTAAGTCGTTTTCGTGCTTGGGCAACGTACGTGGAAAAGGAGAAGCGATATGCTGTACGAAATCTACGCCTGCTGTCAATGTATTCCAAACCTCGCTATCCATCAAATCGGCTTCTGCGAACGATAAGTTAGTGATGTGGTCAGTATGTTTATTGATGACAGAACGGATGGAATCTGCACGTTTCAAATCGCGCATCGTTCCTACGACTTTATATCCTTTTTCTAATAGTTGAATAGCAGTGTGCGAACCCAAAAATCCTGTGACACCGGTTAGTAGCACTGTTTCTTTTTGCATGATTTCTTTTTTTAGCGACGGATGAAAAATAAGCTAGTGGATTCTCGGTTTTGTAAAACCTGAATGATGTTTATATCAGACAAGATTGTGCAAGAACGCTCAAGGGGAAATGAATGAACTTAATTTTTATCAAATTTTTCGACAAATCCATCTATTCGCTTGGTATTATCTTTTGAAAACAAAATGAAAAATGGATTTTTCATTTTGTTTTAGGCGTGTACGAAGTCTAAGCAAGACTCGAAACAAGCTCTAGTAAAGCTCCTGAGATCGCGCAACAAGTATGCTCAAAGGGTTTTTATGGACGGAAACACAAGTTGAAATTTGTGTTTCCGTCCGAAGGAGCTTACGGAGCATACTTGTTGCTCAATTTTCTTGCATTGGCTCAAGCTGCTTCCAAGTAAAATTTTAACAAAACTGAGACTTCGTACAACCTTAAATAAAAATTATTAATTTGATACTTCAGTTTCAACTACTTTTACGACTTAGATCAACATGTCAACTTTCATTACAAAAGTACAGGTACTATTTTATTTAGCTTTTACCATTTGGTAAGAAATGGAAGTATTCGCATACATTCCTAATCGCGGCTAGGTGTTCTAAGCCCATCAAACAAGCGGAAGGATCGGCTCGGTCGCAAACCAAGTTAATTGTGGCAAAGAAAATGTAATATGTTCTATTTCTTCGTCTTTAGAATCGTTTGTTTTGCAATGTGCTTGTATGGTTCGGGCTACCATTCTAAGGTTGTAAACGCCTACTGATCGGTAAGCCCCAAGGATTGCCGAGCAGCTAGTAACAGTAGGCTCGGCAATCCTAAGGGCTTACCGATC
>JBCDKV010000860.1:0-1987 GCA_038746215.1 Bacteroidota bacterium
CGCTCTTGCTCTCTGCGTACTTTGCAAGTTTTGCGTGCAACATAGCCTTACATTTGCAGCACTACCGTATTTTAATAACTCCACTAAAGATAGCCTTTTTTTTATTATCCCTTTTTCAAGGGAGGGGGTAGAAATGTAGGTATTAATATAAAATACGCATGGCATTTTTTACCTACCTAGCCTCCAAATTAGCTCTGTCTATTCACTCCGTACTTAATATTTCTTTTTTCGCTTCTATCTTCCATCCTCTCGCTTTTTGCTGCGTATGCCACAATTTAGCGTACAATCCATTTTGATCTAGTAGTTCTTGGTGTTTTCCACGCTCTGCAATCTTACCATTTTGCAAGACTAAAATCTGGTCGGCTTGCTGAATGGTAGAGAGCTTATGCGCAATAACCATGACGGTTTTGTCTTTGACTAAGGCTTGTATTGCACGCTGAATATAGATTTCATTTTCAGGGTCTAAGCTAGCCGTCGCTTCGTCTAGGATCAGAATGGGCGCATCTTTGAGTATGGCTCTTGCCAGTTGAATGCGCTGCTGCTCACCACCACTTAGATAGACTCCTTTTGCACCGAAGTGCGTTTGATAAGCATCGGGTAATCGCTGAATGAACGAATGACATTGAGCAGCTTGGGCAGCCGCGATCACCTCCGTTTCGGATTTGTCCATTCCCATTCGGATATTTTCGTAGATACTTTCTTGGAACATAAAGCTGTCTTGAAAAACGAAAGAAACTTGATTCATCAATGCAGATATTGGATATTCTCTCACATCTACACCTCCAATCCGAATACTGCCTTCCTGAACATCCCAAAAGCGTGCAATCAGTTGAGCCGCAGTAGATTTGCCTGCTCCCGAAGGGCCAACAAAAGCGGTGATACTGCCTTCGGGTAGTCGGAAGGAAACATCCTTCAAAACGGCTGTGCCAGTTTCGTAAGAAAAGCTAACTTGATCGAATTCAATGCCGCTACCACTAGGTATTTGCTTAGACTGCTCCTGCTGATTGGGCTGGTAGAGTATAGCATCCATGCGCTGGACGCCTCTATTAATCATCATGATTTGCATACCCATATTGGAAAGTGCAAAAAGTGGTTTGATGTAGCCTACGCCGAGGATCAAGAACAGAATCAGCGTGGAAAAACTTAAGCCATTTTGCAGATACAAATACGTGCCTAATACCAAAATCGGCAGGGTGGCATTACTCATAGAACTCATAAAAACCGCAAAAGGTGGAGCACTTTTACGCGTCCATTCTTTGTAGAAATGCGTGAATTCCTTAGCGGTGTGGCTGTACTGATGAAAGTGATCGGCAGTTTGTCCAAAAATTTTCATAACGGGCATTGCCCTCACAAATTCTACGATACCACTGTTCATGTCTTCTTGTGATTGGTGGTATTTTTGCATCATAACTTTGGTGCGACTCGAACTAAAGATGGCAGGCATCCATATTGCGAGAACCAGCAAGGGAATAAAACTAATAGCAGCCAATCGCCAATCAACATAGAATAGGTAAGCAATGGTAGGGACGGGAAGGCTTATGCCCTTTATGAAATCGGGAATTTGGTGTGCCAAAAAACTTTCGATACGTTCAATATCATCAGCAACGATTTTCTTTAGCGCACCCGAACGAAAGTTCTGCACAAAGCCTAATGGCAATTGTCCCAATTTCGCCGCCGTTTGCTTCCGCAATTCGTACAAAATATTGAAAGCAGCAATGTGCGACGCCATGCCCGAAGCGTATAAAAAAACGTAGCTACCAACGCCCGCCGCAACCGCCCAAATCAAGTATTGCTGTACTTGCGCCGTTTCGATGGGTGGATTGACCAATAGTTGAATGATGTAGTATACTAAGATATACAGCACTAATGCTAAGAGCATGTTTGGAGCACTATTTTCCTATAAACCAACATTTTATGAACCTGACTACATGAAAAATAAACCCCGTATCCAGATATGCAGTTAATTTTTCACCTTGTCAGAACCACA
>JBCDKV010000861.1:0-1979 GCA_038746215.1 Bacteroidota bacterium
AAAATTTACCCCGCAAGAAGCGAAGCATTGGGTCGATTCTTAAACTTTTTAGACGCATCTGTCTTATTTTTATTACGCTGAGGTAGCTTTTTTCTATCGTGGGAATTGCTGCTTGTTGCGCGATCTCAAAAGCTTGCTCGGACTTATTCCAAATATCGCTCAAAATTTCGTATATGCCTAATCTGTAATTACCCAATCGCGGATATGATGACAGGCAAGCTTGGAGTTGCCCGTCATTGCGATCCAACTCTTAAGGTTTGCTGAGTACCTACGTTCATGTTTATTCCTACTCATCCCTCCTGCTCAATGAGCGCATCGCAAGCCTCGTCCAGCATTTGATAGACCTTCTCAAATCCATCATCATCCCAATAAGGGTCTGGTACACCTTGACCTTTCAGCGCATCAATATAGTTCAGAATCATATTCACTTTGTGTTCATACTGCGAGTCCAGATCGAGTTGGAGAATGTTTCGATAATTACTACCATCCATTGCCAATATTAGGTCATAGTCCTTGAAATCAGCGGCAGTAAATTGTCGCGCTCGCTGGTCGGTAATGTCAAGCCCGTGCTGTTGTGCGGTGCGAATCGAACGGCTGTCTGGCAACTCACCAATGTGCCAAGCACCTGTGCCAGCAGAACTGACCTCCCAATCTAGTCCGTGTTCCTTAATCTTATTTTTTAGAATACCTTCCGCCAGAGGAGAGCGACAGATATTGCCTAAACAAACCATTAATATCTTCAAAACTGCATCGTTTTTGTTTTAGTGTTGTTCTTTCAACCTAGATAAGAACAACAACTTTTACTAATGAGACATTTCAATGACGAAAAAGGATGTCCATTGCTAAAAGAAATCTGTTATCTTCGTCGAGAGAACTTTTGAATGTTTTCATTCCTTGTGTAAAGACATAATATTTAATCTATCCATACAAAGCTTGTTTGGAAATTGATGATTAGTCGATAAATAGCTCATTTTTAAAAAATAATGTTAAGCAAGTGGATAAACTTGTCCATTTTCGACTCAAGAATCAACATCCAAGCAAGTGCTAAAACAAAAGAAACTTATGCGCCTTTTGAAATATTTTATTTGTCTAGCTGTATTTTTTGCAGCTTGTGAAACTGCTCCCGTTGAAGAAAAAGACCCCGTAACAGAAAAACCCTCCTACGAGTATGATGAGAGCCTGAGCCTAGAGGATGGCTTTAAAGCCGTTGTGGTAGCAGATGCTATTGGTCGGGCGAGACACATCACGGTGAGAGAAAATGGTGATATGTACGTACAACTAGCCAAAGAAAACGACGGTGGCACCATAGCTGCCTTGCGAGATAAAGACGGCGATGGAAAAGCGGACGACATTGCTTATTTCGGTAATGGAACAGGCACGGGCATTGGTATACAGGGCGATCAATTGTATGCTTCTTCCGACGAGTCGGTTTTTCGTTATGACCTAAACGATGATTTAGTGCCTTCGGAAGACAGCCGCGTATTGATCGCTGGTGGATTTCCGAATCAAACGCAGCATCAATCCAAGTCTTTCACTTTCGATAATGAAGGGAATCTATACGTCAATGTAGGTGCGCCCTCCAACGCTTGTATGGAAGAGGCACGTACGAAAGGATCGCCAGGGTTAGACCCTTGTCCGCAATTGGATCGACAGGCAGGGATTTGGAAATTTAGTGCCAACAAAACGGCTCAGCAGCAAAAACAAAACGCCACTCGATACGCTAGTGGTATCCGAAACGCCGTCGCTGTAAGATGGAATCCGATGACCAACAACTTATTTGCCATGCAGCACGGTCGCGATCAATTGCATCAATTTTTTCCAGACTTATACACCGTAGCGGAGAGTGCAGAATTACCTTCCGAAGAATTGCTATCCATCCAAGATGGCGATGATTTTGGTTGGCCTTATTGTTATTTTGATCATACGCAGGATAAAAAATTGCTAGCACCAGAATACGGTGGCGACAAGCAAAAACAAGA
>JBCDKV010000862.1:0-1940 GCA_038746215.1 Bacteroidota bacterium
AAGCTCTAAAGTTTTAACGCTTCTTGCCCTTAAAAAACCCTTGGAGCATCCGAAAATCATCCTTCGTAGATTTTCGGATGCGACTGCATGGAATACAAACGAAAATTCGCCCTTTAATCAACAAAACGACATTTTGAGATGTACCCTAGATGAAGTCTAAGTACACTGGAAATTAAATAATTTCGCATTTTTTGGACAGTATCTTCCCTGTAAGAATTAGGCGTGTACGAAGTTTTGAGTAACGCTTGGAACAAGTCTTAGTAAAGCCCCTGAGATCGCGCAACAAGCATGCTTAAAGGATTTTTATGGATGGAAACACAAAATTTCACTATTTTTCTCTAAAAAATAGTGAAATTTTGTGTTTCCATCCGAAGAGATTTACCAAGCATACTTGTTGCGCGATTCTTTGACATTGACTCAGGCTATTTTTGAGTAAAATGTTAAGAAAATAGGACTTCGTACACGCCTATATAAGAATCAGAAATAAACACGAACAAACTTAATTTACAGTGTACCAAGTAACGATCAAGGCGTAAATTTAGCAACTTGAAGAACTTGTAGTTAGTTACACCCTTAAATTTTTGAAAATTATCGCGGCTAGAAGTAGGATGCTAGAAATGAACCATTAAATATTAGGCGTGTACGAAGTCTCTGCCAATGCTTGAAGTAACCCTTGGTAAAGCTCCTAAGATCGCGCAACAAGTATGCCCAAAGGGTTTTCATGGACGGAAACTTACTGAGCATACTTGTTGCTCAATTTTCTTGCATTGGCTCAGGCTGTTTCCCAGTAAAATGTTAACAAAACTTAGACTTCGTACAGCCCTAATTAAATATCAATAACTACAATAGTACCTTAAAACGCTTCTCCGACTGTAAAATAAAAAGCAAAAGATTCTGGTGCAAAGCCTATATCAAAGCGCAAGTTGACTCCTTCTTCCTTATTGAGTAAGAAGCGCAAACCCGCGCCAGCAGTCCATCTAAAATTCTCGATTTGATAGGCAGACACGGTGGGCGCAACACCACCATAGTTGGCAAAAACAACGCCTCCCAAACGCCAAAATAAAGGAAAACGGTACTCAGCTTGTGCTAGCAACATATTATTGTCCCTAAAACGTCCTTCGTAGTAACCTCTGGCTCGTCTTCTGCCACCCAAAAAAAGCAGTTCATTGAAAGGTGCCGTTCCTGTGATAGTACCGACATAAAAATTGAGGGCAAGTACCTGTCGGGGTCTAGTAGCAATGTAAGTAGCGACATCCAATTCGTAGCGATTGAAATTGAAGTTGCTGCCAAAGGCTTTATTGTTGAAAAAACTAATGCCTTGTATGAACCACCCTTTACTCGGCACAAAAATATTATCACGATTATCGAAGGTCAGCATACCACCAAATCCAGAGATGAGACTGCTGTTTCCGCCAGCTATTGCTCCACTAGCCAAGAGTCCATCATCTTCCACGCTAAGTAAGTTATAATCATCAAACCAATAGCGAATGCCAGCATAGAGTTTAGGAGCGACTAGGTATTGCACATCAAAGCGTGCTCGGGGAAAGGAGACTTCAAAAGTCTCAACAAAATCAGTAGGGTTCTCATTGCCTACACCGAAGAAGTCGTAAAAGTATTTGTAATAGCCCAATTCTGATCGAATCCACCATTTTTCATTATCGATGTAGGTTTCACCGTACAGATAGAGCAGGATTTGCTTCTTTAAAGTATACGATAGTACAGTCTGTGCTTGCGAAGGTCGAGAATCAGGGGATTCGCCTTTGAAACGATAGGTATAAACGCCCGCTGCACCAAAACCCAAACTCGTTTCGGGCAGATAAAACAATATAGGATAGAGGTCTAGCTGATTTTTAGACTTAGCCAAAGTATCAGTTTGACTAAAAGCAGTGTTCAGATAGGTACATAATAACAAAAAAAGTAGTAAGGTATGTTTCATATCG
>JBCDKV010000863.1:0-1933 GCA_038746215.1 Bacteroidota bacterium
TATGCCATGATCGTCGAGCCAATCTTCCAAATCGTCTTCCATACTTTGCCTTTCGATCAAAGGTAGGGTAGCATCGTCGTCGTATTCCGCTATGCGCTTAAATAAGATGGCATTGATCTCGTCTGTTTGCTGCGGCGTGATCGCCATAGTGATAACGGACTTAAATTTTTCAGGCGTTTGGTGTTGTCGTTTATACAGTTCTTCTGCACTGCGCACCATAGCAGCGGCTGGGTTGTTGAGTTCGTGGGCTAATCCCGCCGACAATTTTCCCAATGCCATCAACTTTTCGTCTTGAAAGCGCAGTTGCGAAAAATCTCTAATCCTAGAAGACATTACAGCCACCAAATTCTGAACCAGTTCATAGCTCACCTGCACCATTTCCACAAAGTATTTTTTGTGCAAACGCAAGACGTAACAATCTTCCAAAACACGACCAAATCCACCAGCTTTTTTCATCCTAGAAAAAGGCAAAACACCTGTCACATGGCCTGCCCCCCAAACGCCTGCTTCCCTGCGCTTCCCATCTCGCTCTAAGTAGATCACATACCGTCCTTTGACAATAATTTGCATATACTCTACTGGCATATCAGGATAGAAAAGGTTTTCTCCTGCTTGATAAAGCACGTATTCACCGTTTGCAACCATCCATTCCAGTGCTTCGGATGGAATGTCCTGAAAAGTTTCAAAGGCTTGTATTTGTCCTACTAAATCGGGGGTCTTATCTATTGTCTGCATACTTGTTTATTTAAACCAACTGGCATACATTACGTAATTATCAGCGATACGCGCCACGGTATCTTTAAATTGTTCTGGACTCAAATTTTTTACTTTTCTGGCGGGTACACCAGCGTAAATACTTCCAGCTTCTAGGTGACTATTTTCCAAGACTACCGCACCCGCTGCGATCAAAACGTTTTCTTCTACCACGGCATGATCCATCACAATTGCTCCCATACCCACTAGGACACGATCTCCTATAGTACAGCCATGCACAATCGCGCGATGTCCAATGGACACCTCATTGCCAATGGTCGTGGCTGCTTTCTCATACGTACAATGAATGATTGCACCATCTTGAACGTTCACCTTATTGCCCATCTTGATCGAGTTCACATCTCCTCTCACCA
Source organism: Bacteroidota bacterium (assembly GCA_038746215.1). Taxonomy (GTDB): domain Bacteria; phylum Bacteroidota; class Bacteroidia; order Chitinophagales; family Saprospiraceae; genus JAAUTG01. The sequence continues at coordinate 1,128 of JBCDKV010000863.1, forward strand.
CCGCGTGAAACCAGATACTACAATCGTCTCCCATAGTCACATCACCTACAATCACTGCATTTTCAGCAAAATAGCAATTGTCTCCGAATATAGGTTGATGATCTCTAACTTTTTTGATTAGTGCCATGATAAAATTAGATTTATTTACTCACTCGATGTTCTTTCTTGTTCTCAGGAATACCAAATAAATAAAGTTGCTTTCTTGAACGAGGAGATTTTGTTCTCAGTTTGAGCTTCAAAAATCGCGTATAGCTTAGCTATGCTGTAAACGAGGTAAAAAAGTGCTTTCATTTTTGAAAAAAGATAGGTTTTATTCACATCATTTACCTCTAAATTTAGGGATAAGTTTTCGCTGAGGAGGAGGTCGACACCTCCTCAGCGAATCAAGGTTTTTCAAGGACAAAGAAGCGATTCTCGCTTCTTTGTCCTTGAAAAACCTTGATCAAATTTGGCAGGCTCGATGCCGCCAAATTTGAAAGTGCATCTAATAGCTTATATTTAGAAATGTCGAGAGAGTAAAATGCACTTTTTTATCCCAAACGGAGTATATAAGAAAGATTTGTACGAAGTCTCAGTTTTGTTAATATTCTACTCGGAAATAGTCTGAGTCAATGCAAGAAAATTTAGCAACAAGTATGCTCAGGAGCTTTCTCGGACTTGTTCTGAGGGTTGCTCAAAACTTCGTACACACCTAATTACAAGCAGCAAATGAAAAAGATACCACACTACATACGAGGCGAATGGATAGAAGGCAAAGAATCAGGCTATCCAGTACACGATGCCGTAACGGGCGAAACCATCGCCAA
>JBCDKV010000864.1:0-1917 GCA_038746215.1 Bacteroidota bacterium
AGAAATAACATCATTTCTGTCCAAGGAGACTATTCAAATTGCTAATTTTTGATTAGGCGCATACGAAGTTTTGAGTAGTGCTTGGAATAAATTCTGGGAGCGTTCTCAAGATCGCGCAACAAGTATGCCCAAAGTTTTTTTATGGACGGAAACACAAGTTCTCAGTTATTTTTCCTGAGAAAAATAACTGAGAACTTGTGTTTCCGTCCATAAAAAAACTTTGGGCATACTTGTTGCGCGATCTTGAGAACGCTGCCAGAATTTATTCCAAGCACTACTCAAAACTTCGTATGCGCCTAATCAAAAATTAGCAATTTGAATAGTCTCCTTGGACAGAAATGATGTTATTTCTACCCGAAGTGTCTCTTGAAAATGAAGAACTTTATGACGAATCCCAACTAACGTGCCAAAATCACTTTAGCACTTAGGTCAGCCTCGCCATTAATAGCTTTTAAATAGTAAATACCAGAAGGAAAATTACCCAAATCCAATTCGAGTTGTCCGACATCGTTGAGGTCGTGGCGTTGTAGAATTTTCCCTGCAAAATCAGTTAAGAATAAGTGATCTAGCTTACCTTTTAAGTGTACATTCAGAAGACCATCGGTGGGATTGGGAAAGTACTTCCAACTGATCTTTGATAGTACTTCATCTTTGCTATCGTTTATCAAATTGGTATCAGGGGCTTCCAAAGCTTGCAAATCTCGGTCGTCACACTTTGGTACGTAGGTATATTGATAAATCAGGCGTACGAGCAGATCGTTTAATAATTCTACTTCATAGCTATCGGTTGTTGGCTTGATGTGTCCATTACCAATGCCACTGTCATCGGTCAAAAAGACGTAAGTACCGTTGGTCATCAATGCCAAAGTACGCATTAAATATTCCGTACTTTTATCAATTCCGCTACCTGTAACTGGAATAATTCGTACGCCTTTTGCGGCTGCTTTTTGGCTGAGTGCTTGCAATTTTTTCACCACCTCAGGATTGTGATGGGGCGGAGCATCTAAGACCAAAAATAGAAATCGCCCTAGTGCTGTTTCACTCCACTGCATCGAATCTATCGCAACTGCCAAGGCACTTTCAACTGCTTCTGGAAAATCGCCACCACCACTTGCAGTTTGCGCACTGATAAAAGCAGTTGTCTTTTCGATCTCATCGGAGAAAGCACTTTTCTTCGTCAAATATTCTTCTCCCTCGTCCCGATAGAAAACAGTGCCCAATCGGACGGCTATATCGGGTAATGTATCTTTCACCTTTCCAATAATGTCATTCAATTCTGCCTTCAGATACTCAATTTCATCGCCCATTGAACCCGTAGCATCTACGACAAAGGTGATATCGATGAGTTGGTTGTTGTAGCAAGGAATGGGGATTTCCATTAGATTGATGCCGTTGTGAAATTGTTCCACATTTTTGAGTACGTGGCGTTCCCCTTCGTAAAGCACTTCGATGGAATAGCGTGATGATTTAGTATTGGTCTGAAAAATATTTGCCCAAAGCTCTGCTTTGCCCGTATTATCGCTGCGTGTTTCCCAAACAACTGCTCCTGCTTTGTCTATTAATCTTACACTAGCGTCAATAACCGCACTATTATTGCTGGTCTTTAGCTGAACGGTATATCGCTCTTTTGGATGTATTTGCCAGTGCGCTTGCCATTGTTGGAGTTGATCGCTAGCAATATCGCCCCACAGTTTCCATTTGCTAAAATCATGAATTTCTCCTGCTGTCAATAAGCCCGAACGAACGTTTGATTGACGAATTGCGGGCGCACTACTGGTAGTCGCGTAATCTGCTCTAGCTGGGCTTGTACTCGTAGGCGCAGCAGACTTCGAATAGTAAGCTCCATCTGCTGGTACAGCACTATAAGCTATTTTGTGTCTTCTTCTACCTTTAGTGACCACGACCTCTTCCAGAGCA
>JBCDKV010000865.1:0-1910 GCA_038746215.1 Bacteroidota bacterium
AAAAGGACCACTTCCCTTTGGAATAGAAAGATAGCCGTAAACCCTTCGATTGTTGATATTGCCCAAATTGATGCGGTAAGTAGTAGAATGATTATCCGAGCTGTGAAAACGCACTTGCGGATTCATTGGGACTTGACTAAGTTCTGTTTTGGCGGCATCCCAAAATTCATCAAAGTCGGCAGGTTCGTCTGTAAACGCTTCAATATCGAAAGGATCAACGGTGAAAGCAATATCCGCGATTTGATTATTTTGACTGATTTGGCAGAGCAATAAATCAGGGCGATCAGCAACGTAAGTGATCGTACCTAAGCCATTGGTAATGCGCACTGTTCCCGATGCAAAAATAGGTGTTCGTTCGTCTTGCCAGATTCGATAATCAGCAATACCATCTCTGCCTTCTACACGAATCTGGATCGTCTCGCCAACTTGATAGCGCGCATCGGGACGATCAAGCGTGAGCTTCAGTCCAGCGTTTTGTGCTACTGAAGCAACGGATAAAAAACAAAGAAATCCCGTAAAAAATAGTTCGTTTGCTATCGAATACAATAAATAGTAGTGATCTCGAAACATGAATAACACGTTTTGAATACTTTTAAAAGTAGTTAATATTTGTGAGGATAGCTAAAATAATCCAAAATACATATAACGTTTATTTGATATATTAGATTCGTCTAAATGCTCACCTGCGCTCCTCTTCGCACTATTCAAATCATCATTTGACGCTATCCCAAAACCGTTAAAACGCATCAAATCATCATTTGCAGCGACTGCCTACTGATCCAGCTCCATCTTTGCAGCATCATAATTGAATTTCGATTAAACTACCAGCAAAGATGAGAAATACGATCCTAATCTTTTTATTACAAGCTGTCATTACCCTATCTACTGCGCAGAACGACTATTTCCTAAGCGATATTGAAGGGGAGTTACAAACTTTAGCACAACGTATGGACTACCACCAAGTATCAGGTGCTAGCCTAGCTATCATCCGCAATTTTGAACTGGATACCCTCATCACACTGGGCAAGCGCGATGAAACACAATCGGTCAACGAAAATACTATTTTTCAGATGGGTAGCATGACGGGCGCACTCGTCAATTTTGCGGTGCTACGACTTGTGAACGATGGAACTATAGATTTGGATGCGCCTGCAAATGACTACTTGACATCTTGGAAAATCGAAGACAAAGGCTTTACAAGAAAGAACCCGATTACCGTCCGTGATTTGATTTTAGAACGTCGCGGTTTCCAGCCCGTCTACAAACCCAAAGGCTATCAGCCAGGTGCAGCGATACCGAGTGTTCAAGAAATACTTGCGGGTAGTCCACCTTCTAATTTACCCGCTTTGAATTTAAAGAAAAGCAAAGCCAAAAAATCCTCCCTTGCCAATGATCTGATCTTACAAATTCTGCTGGAAGATGTACACCAACAGCCTTTTACGACCCTCATGGAAACCCAAGTTTTTCGCCCACTCGATATGCAAAACTCCATCATCGCAGCAGAATTGAGTGATGAACAAAAACAAAACGCTGCCATTGGATATGAAGAAAATGGAAATCCCATCGCAGGAGAGCGTTGGATTTATCCTGAACTAGCCCATTCTGGTTTGTGGTCTACGCCGCAAGATTACGCAAAGTTTGTGCTGCACATTCTGAAAGCAGCCAAAGGATTGGACAATAGTCTATTGAGCCAAGAATTAGCGCAAGCGGGCATAAGACCGCAATACGAAACTACGGCTCTGATTCTGCTCAATAATAATGGTCAGCTATATTGGGGTGGTGCGCCACAAGGTTTTTACAGTCAAATGGCAGCCGACTCAGAAAGCGGCTGGATCGTAGTTGGATGCTCCAATCGGCAGTTGGCTTGGCAGTTCGTCAATTGGGACATGAATGCTCGTGCTATTGAGTAC
>JBCDKV010000866.1:0-1909 GCA_038746215.1 Bacteroidota bacterium
AAATTCCAATTAATGAAAAATCCTTATCAGCAGCCGTGATGTATAATCCAATAATTACAGGATGGGAAAATGAACTAGCAGCGTACTTTGAATGGCAACTTCTAGATTTGAACAGACCATTTTCCACATACACCATAAAAGTTTTTAAAAAAAGCGGTATCTGTACGATTCGAGATTTAGAATTGGCATTAGAAAAGAACTTGGATAACGTATTTGAACGTTATCGCCCTCACAGCATGAGAAGTAAAAGTGTGAGACGATTCAAAGGATTTACAGTTGGTATACTTTGGCGTGGTCTGGACATTAAAAGTAGATAGATTAATTGACTAGGTTACTATCGAAGCCAAGCCGCACGATTTCTGAAGCATCGCCATTAAACAATTATATGATTACCTACATCAAAATAAACGGATTCAAATCTTTCCACAATTTTGAGATGGAGTTTACGCCCTTCACCATGGTTGCAGGTGCAAATGCTTCTGGTAAAAGTAATTTGTTTGATGCACTACAACTGTTATCGAGACTAGCAGAAACAGATAATCTCAAAAAAGCTTTCAAAGAGCAAAGAGGGGAATTCATAGAGCTATTTACACAATATAGCGGAGGGACGTACGCAAAGGATATGAGTTTTTGTGTAGAAATGCTGGTTGATAAAGCGGTGAAAGATGCCTGGGGTAATGAGACAACGCTAAAATACACCCGACTTCGATATGAAATCAAAATCAAACGAATCATCAACGCATCGGGTATTCAAGATTTGGTCGTGACGCATGAGCATTTAGAAAATCTGAAACACAGTGGCGATGAGTGGATTCGTAGAATTCCTAAAGCTGTGCTATCTGTGTGGCGACCTAGATTTAGTAAAGGTGGTAGAAGAGCTACTCCTTATATTATGACAAGTTTAGAAAACCAGATTCCGACGGTGCTAGTCCCGCAAGATGGTATAAGAGGCGGAAACAAAAGACGCTTTCCACTCAAAAATGCGACTAGAACTGTTCTGAGTAGTTTTGATACAATAGATTTTCCACACGTCTTTGCTGCCAAGCAGGAAATGATGAGTTGGAAGTTTTTGCAATTGAATCCCGAAGACCTGAGACAACCAACCAAAAAGGATATTGGCTTGGACAAAGTAACAGCAAGTGGAAAAAATTTGGCGGCTGTGCTATTTAGGATAAAACAGTTAGACGAATATGCCTTGGTGGAAATATCAAGAAAGTTCCAGACCTTCTTGCCCAATTTTGTGAAAGTTGATGTTCTTGATGACAAAGAAAACAATCAGTTTATCATCCAACTCACCGATAAAGACCAAAAAAAGTATTCTTCGAGGGTTTTATCAGAAGGCACATTGAGAATACTGACTTTGTGTATATTGGAATACGATGAGCAACATACTGGACTGCTTTGTTTTGAAGAACCTGAAAACGGTATCCATCCCTTTAAGATCAAAGATATGGCGAGTTTATTGAGAGACCTCTCTATCGACTTTTCTGATACAGAAGCCCATCTGAGACAGGTCATTATTAACACGCATTCTCCCGTACTAATCGGTTGCGTTTATGACTGGATGAAGGATGCTACTACCAGTGTTTGGTATGCCCACCTAACAAATAGGGTGACTGAAATAGACGGAGAGAGAACCAATTTTTCGGTGAGCAGTATTATTCCTGTAGAAAAAGAAGGCGTAACACAATTTTCTATTGAGTTCCCGACACAAGCAAAAAAACTGACGATTTCTACGGTACAGAAAATGCTCCAAGCATGCTCTTAACAAATCACTCCAAAGCATCCGCTATCCTAACACGAACGCGCCGATTCTTTGCTCGATTGGCAGGCGTATTATTATCCAAAACAGGAACGCTTTCTCCTCTGAAGGCGAGACTGTGTTCTAAAGGGCGAATCGCTTGAATGT
>JBCDKV010000867.1:0-1896 GCA_038746215.1 Bacteroidota bacterium
ATAAAAGCGAGCATACGCTCGGAAACTACCACCACTGTTGTTTCTGACTACTCTGCGATATCTATAGTTACTATTGTGAATGATGAGTCGCCAAACGCCATTGGGTAATTCTGCAGAATAGTATTTGTACCATCTATTGTTGTAGTAGTAATGATATTCCAGCGTTGTTAGTCCGCAGATCGTATTCGTCCAAGTATCAATATTTTTGACGGTTCGCCAGTAATTGGCAAAGAAAGAGTTTCTGGTATTGGAATACCAGCGTCCGTTGTCGCAAAACTTGAAATCATTAGTGAAAGAAGAGGTGATACCACATCGTCTGCTTCTGAATCCGCTAAAGCCTTCATCGTAGCAACTTCTGTCTTCCAGCGTCTTGATGGTCGTATCATCACTTACGAACGGCGTATTGTCTGTATCCACCGTGCGTTGCGTGGCGGCTAAAGTGGCAGCATCTACGGTTTTGGCAATAGATTGAGGAATAGCGACTTCATCTGTGGTAAGTGCTACGAAGACTTCGAAGGGATGGACATTTTCGCCAAACTCATCGAGTAAACTTGCTGGATCGTCTTCGGTACTGGGGAGTTGCTCTCGAAGTACGATACCTGCTTCGCCCAAGTCATCGAAGAATAGGGCATGTCCATTGGTTTTTATAGTAGCCACGGTCAGCACCTCTTTGGGCAATACATCTACTACTGGAGCATTAGAAAGGGCTTCTTCAGATTGTTCCGTCACCTGATCCAGTTGAGTAAGTTCGTCTTTTTCGCAACTCGCAAAGAGCAGTGCGAAAAAGGCAATTAGCGGCAATACAATTTTGATTTTCATGGTAAGTAAATTTTAAAAGGTTGAAAAAATGAAAGTTGTCAGAACATATGCGCAAAAATTATTCCTACTGAATGCGCTAGTGGAGCATATTTTTGTTGTTTTTATGATTATACTCCATCTTGTCTTCCAACTTTGTTTCATCAACTTAATGGTCAGATTGCTGAAACGTGAACAAGAGAAAGGCTGAAATTTTCGTCTGTGCTCGAAAAATTTGAAAAATGAGTCTATTTTCAGACGCATAAAATTCATTTATCTATGAAAGAACAACTCTACCAAAGCATCCAACGCTTCGTAGCACTCACAGCAGAAGAATTTGAAGAATTTCATAACAGATTAAGTATTCAGTCCATAAAAAGACGAGCACATTTATTGCAAGAAGGTCAAATTTGCAGGGCTGCTTATTTCATCATCGAGGGCTTAGTACGTTATTATCACGTTATTGATGGCGAAGAACATACGGGGCAATTTTTCTTTGAGAATGGTTAGTACAGCGACTACGAGAGTTTTTTGCTCAAAAAACCTTCGGATCAATATATACAAGCATTGGAAAAAACGACGGTTGCAGTGCTGAGTCGGGAGGCAACTTATGAACTGTACGACCTTATCCCTAAATTTGAACGCTTCGGTCGCCTTATGGCAGAGAACGCTTTCATTGGACTACGACGACGTACTGAAACCTTGACGCACCTTTCCGCTGAAGAACGCTACCTCAATCTAGTCAATAATCGCCCAAAGGTTATTCAGCGCGTACCTCAACACTATATAGCGAGCTATTTGGGCATCAAACCGCAATCTTTAAGCCGTATTCGCAAAAGAATTTTTGAAGAAAGCTGATTTGTTAACCTGAGTGAACGTTTTGAAGCAGGTACTGCCCCCATTTTTGTAGTGTCAATTATTTAGAACAATAAATTTTTTAATACTACAAAAAAATATAACCATGCTTAAAGTAATTTTCACAGCAATCGCAATCTTCACTTTCTCCTTTAGCCAAGCACAAAACGACAAAACACCTATCTACGCACACGTCGCAATCGGTTATGGCAATACATTTTTCTATGGCACACTTGCCGATAAGGA
>JBCDKV010000868.1:0-1894 GCA_038746215.1 Bacteroidota bacterium
CAAAACTTCGTACACGACTAAATTTTAATATACTATTTCAAAGCAGCTACTGCCTTCGCAATTCGACTAATCGCCGTTCGCAATTGTGCCTCGGAAGCAGCATAAGATAGTCGGAAACATTTAGGTGCGCCGAAAGCAGAACCAGCAACCACTGCTACGTGTGCAGTTTTCAGAATATATTCCGCAAAATCATCTGAATTATTGATGACTGTTTCTCCACTGCGCTTCCCAAAATAAGCACTGATGTCTGGGAAAATATAGAATGCGCCTTGTGGGTTATTGACCTTGAAATCAGGAATAGCACTCAATAAATCTCGAACGATTTCCCGTCGTTCCAAGAAAGCCGCTCTCATTTCGTGTGTAGGCGTCATGTCTGCTACTAGTGCATAGGCAGCCGCCTTTTGCCCGAAGGCATTGGCACCAGAAGTCACTTGTCCCTGCACTTTGCTACAGGCTTTTGCCAGCCAAGTGGGAGCACCCATATAACCCAATCGCCAACCCGTCATCGCAAAACCTTTGGAGAAGCCATTGACGGTCACGGTTTGCTCTTTTACACTAGGGAAAGCACCAATGCTGACGTGCTGCCCCGTAAAGTTGATGTACTCGTATATCTCATCAGAAATAATGGTGATCTCAGGATGCTGACCAATGACATCAGCAATGGCTTTCAAGTCTACTTCGGTATAAACCGAACCCGTCGGATTGCAAGGCGAGGAAAAAAGTAATGCCTTGGTTCGATCCGTTATGGCAGCTTTGATGTCGCTAGCAGATACTTTGAAATCAGTATCAATTTCTGCTGCTAGAATGATGGGAACGCCACCTGCCATCTTGATGATCTCAGAATAAGACACCCAATAAGGAGCTAATACGATGACTTCGTCCCCTTCGTTCAGCATAGCCTGACAAAGGTTCATGATGGATTGCTTTGCACCATTGGAGACCACTATTTGTCCTGCGTCAAAGTCCAAACCATTATCCCTTTTGAATTTGGTTTGGATCGCCTTAACTAGATCGGGTAAGCCAGAAACGGGTGTATATTTGGTGTAGCCTTCGTCTAGTGCTTTTTTAGCAGCCGCTTTGATGTGTTCGGGCGTATCGAAATCGGGTTCGCCAATGCTCAAGCTGATGACGTCGTGACCCTCGGCTTTCAATTCTCTTGCCAAGCGAGTCATTTTCAGGGTAGCAGATTCTTCCATGTTCAGGATTCTATCTGAAAGTAGGCTGGTGGTGTCTAATGTCATGTTCTTTATTTTTGATGAATATTTGCAAGCGCAAGTATCGAGCGCGCAAAAATAGTCGTTTTTTTATTTTTGATACTTTGAAAAAAACAGAGAAGTACGAAATCTTTATCTTCTTGACCAACTTATTTGGCGTTGTTAAAGTCTATTTATACTCCGTAGGGCACATCTCAAAATGTCGCAGAAAGTTTTTTTCAAAGGTGAAAAACTTTCTGCTAGGGGGATTTTAAGGGCAAGAAGCGTTAAAGCTTTAACGCTTCTTGTCCTTAAAAAACCCTTGGAGCGTCCGAAAATCCTCCTTTGTAGATTTTCGGATGCGACTGCATGAAATACAAACGAAAATTTGCTCTTTAATCAACCAAACGGCATTTTGAGATGCACCCTACTGCGTATGGGGGAAAAAGTATAGCTCTATTTTGATTATTTTGTGGAATTGCTGAATTGAAAAAGTGTTGAATGGTTTGTTCGTATCTAACAATGAGATCTTATTTTGACACGTTTATCCACTCACTTGGCATTTTCTTTTGAAAACGGAATTAAAAACTTCGTTTTTAATTCCGTTTTCAAAAGGCCCTTCGGACAGAGATGATGTTGTTTTTTGTGTTTTTTTTTTAATATAATGGAACAAAGAAAAATTGGGGTGCGCAAGACCGGCC
>JBCDKV010000869.1:0-1885 GCA_038746215.1 Bacteroidota bacterium
GGAGCATCCGAAAATCCTCCTTTGTAGATTTTCGGATGCGACTGCATGAAATACAAACGAAAATTCGCCCTTTAATCAACAAAACGACATTTTGAGATGCACCCTATGCCTGTGATATAAGGTATTCCTATTGTACAGTCCCATCGGGACGAACTATGGGTAGGAAGTGATAAAACCCCAAATCTAAGCGCCGTAGGTGCGAACTATGGCAAAATCATAGTACGTACCTACGGCACTTCGGGGCATTTTTAGCTTTTTTCTACCCACAGTCCATCCCCAACGGGATTTTTTAAAAAACAAATAGCAGGCGAGAATCTTTTTTCTCCTCATTTTTTAACCGAAAGCCAAGGATTCAGTTGCAAAACAAGCAAAAGTAAAGAGCAAGTTCGCTTTTACACTGGGATAAAGGTGTGAAAAAAGAAATGTCTTGGAAAAGGAGCTTAGTACAAGAAGCATGTTAAGGTGATCACCAAGATTTTTTCTGTTTACAATTTTGATATGTTCATTTGTTTAACTGATGATTATTAATTAGGCTTTTACGAAGTAGTGCTTGGAATAAATCCGAGATCGTTCTTGAGATTGCGCAACAAGTATGCTCAATTATCTTGCATGGACTGAGGCTGTTTCCAAGTAAGAGGCTAAGCTGTGCAATAAACAGATCAACAATTCAACGAATAAACAAAGTCTAGCTTTTAACGATTGCCACAATAAGAACGTACTGCGACTTGTATAAGAGCAAAATAAGTCAGATTTTTGTTGTCCAAATTCAAAAACATAGAAATCGTTTTCAATGGCATTAAGGGAAGATTTTCCGCCTGCTGGCGCAGATTATTTAGGGGGCGAAAGTGATGGTTGGGAATATAAAACCACCTTCGCTGGCAATAATTTAGCGGCAACTTACGAAATGGTTCAGCAATTTTTAGCAGAAGAAGGCTACGAAGATATTCCTTTGCCAAGAGATGAAAAAGAACTGAGTCTATTCAGATTGCAAACCAGAAATCGGCAGATACTGCTGTTCGAGGACAATGGTTATGTCCACAATCCAATCAAGATTTTGTTTCCAATAGATCGTCGAAAAAAACGTATGCTCACGCTCTGTCTTTACAACGAAGCCTTAGAAGATCACTTGCTGCGCTTTCATCGGGTGCTGCCCGTTGAGGACTAGCACTAATATTCCTGTATCAAACGACTTGCCTTTCCGTCTTAAGTTTCGTATCTTGTAGGTAAAATTCGCCGTTAATCATCACGATCTCACCAATCACTAAAGCAAAACCGCTACAAACAATGATTTTTTGCTTTTACCGTTTTTGGTGAATAGTCAATTTGCTAACAAAACAAAGAGCATATGAAGTCTTTTCTATTTACTAGCATTTTTTCCCTCTTTGCGATCCTTTTCGTCCAAGCCCAAAATTGTGACCTACTCATTTCTGAGGATAAAGTTATCGACGATATACATATCCTCCGAACAGAGCCCCAAACCTTGGTGGTGAGAGGTAGTTACAGCTACTCGATCACGATCCGAAATGAACGAAAGGGCATATTAGCGACCATGACCTCCAAAGCAGGCGTAGAATTCAATCAGGACGATGAGATCATCTTCATGGACGCCAACCGCGTACGCAAAAGCTATCGTTTCATTGGTTCGAGTGAGAGTGATAGGAGTGGAGAAATTCCTGTATTTTCTAATGTGCTGCAATTAGATATGGCAGCCGTAAAATGGCTTTCGGGGACTTCGATCAATACTATTTACCTCAAAAACAATATCGACAACCAAATGCGAAAATTTACCGTCAACGCCAATCGTCAGACGGAATTCAAGCAAATGGCAAGCTGTTTCATTCAGAAATTAGACCCTAATATGGTGAATGATACAGAAATCAATGCC
>JBCDKV010000870.1:0-1839 GCA_038746215.1 Bacteroidota bacterium
CTCTCGGCTGGCGAGGCTTTTCAACATTCTCGTAGTGTTGCTTGCAGAAAAGATTAAGTATCTTTTCAACGAAGAGAACCGCTAGCGGTTGGGATGCTCAGGACGAAAGATGCCGTCATAAATCGGGAAGTTATTATTTGACCGTTACCTAAAGTGCCAACTACTTTTGCGATTCAAATAAACATGTCAAGAATTAGGAACAGTTTGTGATTCCATCCGAAGAAGAGAAAGTTACCTGCTGATTGAGTAATTTTTAGCATCAACTAAAATAAGTTGGTGAAACAGCTTAAACTCAGCGTAACATTCATAAAGTTACACGAATCTTACCGCTTTATTAGATATGAATCTGAACTTTTCCCTGCCTATTTTTGTAGTTTTGCAGTGTAAAATTTCGACAAAAAAATATGAGTAAATTAGGAAGAGTACTGGTTGCCATGAGTGGAGGCATTGATAGCACGGTGACGGCAATGATGCTGCATGAGCAAGGCTACGAAGTGGTTGGTATCACCATGAAAACTTGGGATTATGCCAATTCGGGTGGGTCGGCAAAAGAAACGGGTTGTTGCAGCTTGGATTCGATCAACGACGCACGGCAAGTGGCTGTGAATATGGGTTTCCATCATTTCATTATCGACATTCGAGATGAATTTGGCGACCATGTGATCGATAATTTCGTGGAAGAATACATTGCAGGAAGAACGCCAAATCCTTGTGTACTCTGCAATACACACATCAAGTGGAGTGCCTTGCTGAAAAGGGCAGATGCGCTGGATTGTGAGTTCATTGCGACGGGACATTATGCGCAGATCAATGAATTGAACGGGTGCAAATATATCTCCAAAGCAGTGGATTTGAATAAAGATCAGTCCTACGTATTGTGGGGTTTGAGTCAGGAATGTATGCAACGCAGCCGTTTTCCATTGGGACCTTACACCAAACCCGAAGTGCGACAAATGGCGGCAGATTGGGGTTATTTGGATTTATCCAAAAAAGCAGAAAGTTTTGAAATTTGCTTTGTGCCAGAAAATGACTACCGCAGCTTTTTGAAGCATCGCGTACCTACTCTTGAAGCGCAAGTAGCTGGTGGCACTTTTGTGGATGTACAAGGAAAAGTATTGGGTGAGCATCAAGGTTATCCGTTTTATACCATTGGACAGCGCAGAGGGCTAGGCATGGCATTTGGACAACCAATGTACGTGACAGAAATTCGTCCAGAAAGCAATACGGTGGTACTTGGAACGGTAGACGAATTGATTCGCAATGGGATGTGCGTCTATCAAGTGAATGCTATGAAATACGAGCAAGTACCAGAAGGGCGTGAGATTTTAACGAAGATTCGCTATCGCGACCGAGGCACGCTTAGCACTTTGAAACGCCTACCAAATCAGCAAGTAGAAGTAGCGTTTTTGGCGAATGTTACGGGGGTTGCGCCTGGGCAGTCTGCGGTTTTCTACGAAGGCGATGATGTCGTTGGTGGCGGTATTATTTATAGTAGTGCTTTGAATAATTAGTGTTTGGCTTGATTGGCTATTAGTTATTGGCATCTGGCTATTAGCAGTAAATCGAGTGATAAGCATGCTTATTGCTCGACCAAACTACTGGACATTAGGGTAAATCAAACCACTAATATAGGGGTGTACCTGTGAAATGGCGTAAGTTTTATTATAGAAACATAAATCAATATTTTGACTTAAAGACCCCGCAGGGATGAACTGTAGGTAGCAAAAAAAGATAAGAATGCTTGCAAGTCCTGTAGGGACGTACTGTGAAGAGCACATAGTTCGTACCTACGGCACTTAAAATACTACATTTAAGCTATTTTCTACCCATAGTTCGTCC
>JBCDKV010000871.1:0-1824 GCA_038746215.1 Bacteroidota bacterium
CTAGAACAGGAGGTACTGAATGATTTCATCGCACTCGGAAAACCGATCACGAACAAGGTGAGAACGGATATTCAGCAATGGCTACAAACCAAAGATTCGCCGCTTGCTGGACAGGCAGAACTTTTTGTCTTGCAATCGGAAGCCACAATGCACTTGCCCGTTCGAGTGGGGGACTATACCGATTTTTATGCTAGCATAGAACACGCCACGAACGTTGGAAAAATGTTTCGTGATCCTAAAAATGCGCTCTTACCCAATTGGCGACACCTTCCTGTAGGTTATCACGGTCGCTCGTCTTCTATCATTGTTAGTGGTCAGCCCGTTCATCGTCCTTGCGGGCAGGTACTTCCCCAAGCCGCTACTCAACCCATTTATCAAGCTACAGCTAAGCTGGACTTTGAGCTGGAAATGGCGTTTATCATTGGTAAAGCAACGCAACTGGGCGATACCATTGCGAGTCAGGATGCAATGGATCATATTTTTGGTATGGTATTACTCAACGATTGGTCTGCTAGGGACATTCAGCGATGGGAGTACGTTCCACTTGGACCTTTTTTGGGCAAAAATTTTGCTTCTTCTATTTCCGCTTGGGTCGTGACCATGGAGGCATTAGCTCCTTTTCGAGTGGCAGGCCCTCCGCAGACACCAGCGGTGCTTCCCTATCTTCAAACAATAGGTAAGCAAAATTATGACATCGGATTAGAAGTAGCACTCATCCCAGAAAATGGAAAAGCGCAACTAATTTCCCGATCCAATTTTAAATATCTGTATTGGAATATGGCGCAGCAGCTAGCCCACCATACGGTGAATGGCTGCAACGTCAGGGTGGGCGATTTAATAGGATCGGGTACGATTTCAGGTAAGGATAAAGATTCGTATGGCTCTATGCTAGAAATTACTTGGGGCGGCATGCAACCATTGACCATGAATAATGGCTCGACAAGGACTTTTCTGCAAGATTTTGATACCGTTCGGATGCGTGCATTTGCCGAAAAGGATCATATTCGGCTTGGGTTTGGAACGGTGGAGGCGCAGGTGCTGCCCGCTAAAACTGTAAATAAGTTGAAAAATTGACGGTATATTGTAGGGAAGGACTTTATTTTTCATCATACCTCTAATCCAAAATTAGGACTGTACGAAGCCTTATTTTTCTTAACATTTCATTCAGATGTAGTTCAGGTCAATGTTCGAAAATCGCGCAACAAGTATGCTTAGTAAGCATACTTGTTGCGCGATCTCAAGAGCTTTCTCGGATTTATTTTCCGTGTGGCTCAAAACTTCGCATATCTCTACTCTGAAATATGATATTCCTTGATTTTCCGGTAGAGCGTTCGTTCGGATATTCCCAATTCCGTAGCAGCATCTTTACGCCTGCCATTGTGCTTTTTTAAAGCCTTGCGGATTAAGTTCTTCTCATTATCTGCTAGCGACAGACTCTCTTCTACTTCTTCGACTTCATTGAAATGATCTTCGTGCTGACTGCGAAGTACGATAGGTTGATTGTACTCTTTTTCTACAAAACTAGCAGTAGCAGGATTGGGACTAAAAGCTTCGGTATCATTGAAATGAGAGCCATTAGCATATTCATTTTGAACGTGACGGGCGTAGGCGTAATCGCTACTAGAAGCGGTAGCAGCTTCCAATCGTTTGATGTCGCGCACATCTGGTACACTGAGGTCATTGCCTTGAATGAGATCAAAGACTAGTGATTTCAGGTCATTGAGGTCGCTTTTCATATCGAAGAGCAATTTGTACAAAATTTCTCTTTCTTGGAAGTCGTTTTTCTCATTTTGTACGCTGGGAATAGGCAGATTACGCTTTAAG
>JBCDKV010000872.1:0-1822 GCA_038746215.1 Bacteroidota bacterium
AGTACAGCTTTACTAAACTTTTGAAACTTAGTAAAGTGTTTGAGATCGCGCAACAGGTATGCTCAATTTATGGATATTGACCTGAACTATATCTGAGTCAAATGTCAGGAAAAATGAGATTTGTACAGTCGTTATTCGCATAATTACTCAATTATTGCGCGCCAAATAAGCCAATTTCCTACGCGCTTTTTCTACATCTTCCTTCGTTTTGAGTAGCACGCCGATGCCGTCTACACTCAACAATTGTTCAATGGCTTGATTTTTATTCAGCTTGTGCAAATACTTCAACCAATTGAGGAGTTCTCGGGTGGAAGGTGCGCGCTCTAATCCCATATTCCGAAACTGATAGAACAATTCGATAGCTTTGTTGATGATTTCTTCGTCGGTGACGGGAAAATGTTTTTCGATGATGGTGCGCATGGTATCCGCATCGGGGAAGTTGATGTAGTGATAAATACAGCGTCCTTTGAAAGCTGTGGGGAGTTCCTGTTCTCGATTACTGGTAATGACGATAGCAGGCATTTCGGCTTCGCTCACTTCGATGACTTCGCCCGACTCTGGTAGCACAAATTTTCGATGACTGAGCGCATACAGCAGATCATTGGGAAACTCGCGTGGTGCTTTGTCTATTTCGTCTATGAGTAAGACAGCGTTGGGCGTGGAATAAGCTTTAGCGGCTGGACCGAGCAGCACGTAATCCGATAGATTTTCGGTACTTCTACCCGCCGTACTAAGCTTGTTGTCAAGTCCTTTTTCCTGACGCTGTGCATTCAAAACCTCAATCTGAGAATCGCGTAAATATTTAACGTGATCGAATTTGGCGACGAACTGATCTACGGTACTTTTAGAGCCTACTGGGTAGACAAATAAGGATAAGTTCAGGTCTTTCGCAAACTGAATTGGAAGTTCTGTTTTTCCGGTGCCAGGTTCGCCTTCGATCAGTAGCGGCATACCTAGTACGCGCGCCATATGGAAGGCTTGTGCCAGTTCATCATCGCATAAATAATGATTTGATCCTGTCCAGACTGTCGTGTTCGCCATGATTATGTTGTTTGATTCGGACTCAAAACCGCTCCACCAATTTCAAATAATCCCGCATTACCGTTTTGAATACCGTTCGCTCTTGTTCGCTGGCAAATATAGGCAAACACGCACCATTTTCGGTTTGTACACAAGCACTTTCTCCCGAAGAGATGACTTTTGCGAGACGAAAAGCTGCTTCGTATTGCGATTTTCGATTGGCGTTGTCCAGTTTCAAAGTTTCCGAAGCACTTAGTTTAATTTCCATCGGTGCTTTCCCTAGCACTTTGGACTCGAAGAGCATGTAGGCTTCTTCTGCCAGCCAATTGTTGGCAATGACGGGGTAAAAAAGTTGGTCTGCGGCTATTGTTTTGAGGTAGTAATGATCTATTTTGGTGGCCTGCTGGGTAATGAGTTGGTAGTGGTGACTGCGTGTGTTTTGAAAATAGATGCGAGAAGGTTCGGCAGCGTGGAAAACGGGATCGTTTTCTTGCACGGCTTCGTCTGGCAGATTGTTACAAGCATAGAAGGTAGTGAAGCAAAGTGCAAATAAATAGAGTAGTTTTTTCATATTTAATTTTTGTACAAGACATGTTTACCTGAGTTGTAAAAGTAGTTGACACTTTTTTCTCAAATTGCTAATTTTTATTTCATAAAAATTAGCAATTTGGGTGGTCCTTCTGGACAGAAATGATGTTCTTTTTGATGATTTTTTCCAAAAATCATCAAAAAGAACATCATTTCTGTCCGAAGAGCCTCTTGAAAGCAAGATGAAAAATGAAATTTTTCATCTTGCTTTCAA
>JBCDKV010000873.1:0-1819 GCA_038746215.1 Bacteroidota bacterium
GGACGGAAACACAAATTTCAACTTATTTTTCTCTAAAAAATAAGTTGAAATTTGTGTTTCCGTCCATAAAAAACCTTTGAGCATACTTGTTGCGCGATCTCAAACACTTTACTAAGTTTCAAAAGTTTAGTAAAGCTGTTACTACCACGAAATAGAGCATTTTACCCGTTATTCGCATTGATGATAAAACAATAACTTAACGATTTGGACTTTATCTTTTAAGCTGTAAAAGTACTTAAAAAATGAGCCGTAGTCCTGCTACACCTAATTTTTGAAGCACTTCTACAACTCAAAATCTCTACCTCCAATTTCGATAATTTATTATTTCATCGTTACTAACAGAAAAAAGTGAATAAAGACCTATAATCCGTAAATCGAGAACAGCATGAAGAAAGCATTACTTTTAGGAATTACAGTATTATGGTTCACTAATTTGTCCTTTGGGCAACAGGGTGAACTCCTAGAAACCATCGAGGTACACGCCTACATCCAGCAAGATCAATTACCGCAATACGCACCTGTAGGCTGTCCAGCTTTGGAAGAAAAAGTAGAAGATGACATACTTGCGGAAAGAGTCATTTCTACCCTAATGTACGAACTCATTAACTTTTGGGGCGAAGAAACCGTCGAAGGTGCAGAGGGTGGATTCAATGATCGGGATGCCGTATTTTGGAAAATCATCAAATCTAATCAGGAAGACTTTGAGGTCATCTTGAAAACGGAAGACATCAAATTGGGCAAAAAAGTCTATGCGCAATTGGAGGAGCAGCAAGTCCAAACGTGTTTTAATTGGGGTTTGGTCTTTAGCAACGAAGAAGTCACTGTAATGGAAGAAGATGAAACCGAAGCCTTGGTCATCGCAGAGGACTTCGATGCACCAACCGCTTACGAAAGGTACGATCCATATCAAGCAGATTACATCCGCAATGCGGCGAACGCTCCCAACACAGACGAATTTAATGACAACGAAGCACCAGAGTCAGTAGCTTACGATACTTACAGTGACCCGTTCCTTGAATACGATATTCCAGATAGCAATATGGCATTGGGCGAAGCGGAAACTACCAGTCCAGATAGCTACGACACAGAAAGTTATGGCAGGACGGATAACTACAATGCGGCGAGTGCTGCTTTTTCTGCGATGATGCCTGCGCCTTCTTCTGAGATTGTGTTGCCACTGGATTTCTTCACTTCCATCGAAACCCTTGGAGAAGTAGAGCGCCTGCTCACCAATGCCTTGGATGCACGCGGCTATACCAACAAAGGCTATTTTGAATTTGACAATGGATTTATGATTGCCACACAATTGGAAGCGATCAACAGCAATGATACGCCCAAAGCAGCGCAATACCGCTGGCCTTCGCGTGTGGTTTTCAATCAAAGCCTTTCTTTTTCCAATTATATGAGTAGTTTGTTCTTGCCTGACCGCAGCAAATATCGAATGTTTGTCTTTTATGTCGAAGCAGCACCAGATCGTATCTATTCTGATTTCGATGAAATAGATTACAGCGTTTCCAGTAGAACCAATGTCAACGATGGGCGCAGAAGTCGACTACCCAATGAAATTGCACAACTACCATATCGCCACAAAAACAATATGGATTCTAATGTGAAAGTCTTGGTCTACGAGTCCCAAACGGGTGCGAACGAAAGAAAACCTAGGCTATTAGCTGCCAATACTTCTTCTGCCAGAGAGCATTTGATGAAAGCAGGTCTATGGAGTTTATTTGAGCGAAGATAATTATTCTTTCCCCAACACCTCAAAAGTCTGTTCTAAGCGATTACCTTGCTCGTCCACTAGGGTCAGGAGGTGATTGCC
>JBCDKV010000874.1:0-1818 GCA_038746215.1 Bacteroidota bacterium
GAGGTCTTTGAGCAAGGAAAAACAGAAATTGAGTTTCAAGCCAATGACTTAGATGCAGGTGTGTACATCTACCGCTTGCAGACAGACCAAACAGTGATTAGCAAGTCCATGGTTTTGATACAAGAATAGGAGGCTGTGTACCTAATATGGGTACGGTCGAGTAAGTGGAGTCTCTTCGAGCAGAAACACAAATGCTCTGTTATTTTTCCTGGAAAAATAACAGAGCATTTGTGTTTTTATGCATAGAAAGAATTTGGGTATACTTGTTGTACAATCTCAGGAATTTCACTAGAATTTATTTCAAGTACTACTCCAAACTGCCTACACGCCTAAAGTACAATCAACACTTCATCAACTGTTTCAAGATTAGCTTACACAAAAATCAGCTATTGTTTCGTCAAAAGCATAAAATATATAGAAAAATTTTATAATTTCTTCTAATTAGCTCGTAATATTGCAAATTAAGTAATGGTGAAATGATAAGTTACCGAAATTGAGGATGGATATTTTGTGCTTTGTAAGTCCTTCAAAAATTAGGCATCCGTACGGACGGCTCATTTTTTAAGTGCTTAGAAAGTGCAAAAGATCAGCCTCAAATCGGGAAGCTATTGTTTTACCATTACTAACAAAAGGTATACTAGCAATAAGCCAAAAAGGAAGCATAATGGAAAGTAAAAAGAACACTAGCAATGTATCGTTTTTGCTCACCTCGCTTTTTTACTAAAGACGATTAAGGCTCAGAGGATCGGTAAGCCTTTAGGCTTACCGAGTCTGGTATTGCTTATCACAAGAGAATGGGATACTCCTGTTCGCTTGCTTGATCTAATTCGGACAGCAATAGGCTCGTCTCTAATAGCCTAATTGTCCTGACCACTTGTAATCTCCATCTAAATCCAAACTAAAACACAATTCAACAGGACTTATGAAGAATGCCATACTCTATTTGCTACTGGCCAGTGGTCTCACCGCTGCCGCTTTCTACTCCACCAGAAACTTTATTTTCAACGACAACGAGGACGGATACGAACTGATGCAGACCGGCATGTCAGAATATTGCGAGACGGAGACGCTAGATTTTACGGGTAATCCCAATTCTGCGATATTCCTGACCATCGAAAAAGTCGACGAACAATCTATGATTATCGAGATTGAGTCGGCTACCGAAAACGATCCCGTCGATGTGCTGGTTGTCAACAATTCGTTTGGGCCAATAACGGGACTACCTGCTGTTTCACCTGTCGATGACAGTGTAGAAGGTAAATTGAGCATTACACTCACTTGGAATGATACGCCTCCCGCCGAAGTGGAAATGAATATCTTATGGAGTAAAGCATCCGAGCCAGGCAATTGGCAAATCGTCGGTGTCCCTGATCCAGGTAATATCATTGTGCCTTTTGATGCGACTTGCGATGCAGATGGTGGCGGTGGTGGCGATGTGGCAGGTACAAACATCGTAGATTTTCCCATCGACTTCGAGTGCGAATTTACGACCTATGCTTTCAACGAGTTCAACGGCGCACCCACCATCGTAGCAGATAATCCAGATGCGACGGGCATAAATACTTCTGCTAAGGTAGCGCAAATGACGAAAGTGGATGGAGCGGCTGATTTTGCAGGTGTGATTTTAACGCTGGAAGATCCCATCGACTTTAGCCAAGGACAGGTCTTTAAAATGAAAACTTGGTCGCCCAAAGTAGGCGCAGTCGTCAAATTCAAACTAGAAAACTTAACCGACGGCGGCATTGCCAATGAAATGGATGCAACCACGACCGTTGGCAATACTTGGGAAGAACTGACTTTCGACTTCTCCGACTCGGA
>JBCDKV010000875.1:0-1815 GCA_038746215.1 Bacteroidota bacterium
CAAAATTTCACTATTTTTTTAAGAGAAAAATAGTGAAATTTTGTGTTTCCGTCCGAAGAGATTTACCAAGCATACTTGTTGCGCGATTCTTTGGCATTGACTCAGGCTATTTTTGAGTAAAATATTAAGAAAAATAGAACTTCGTACACACCATGTAAGAATTAGAAATAAACACGAAAAAACTTAATTTACAGTGTACTTAACTCAAAAAAGCATATCAATTTTTCACAAGGAAAAGCAATAAGCGAATCAGACCTTCAAACAAAAAAATACTATGGCGATAGATCGCGCTTTAATAACAGAAGCACTTTCGATGGTGCGCGACCCACAATCTGGGCAAGATATTGTTAGTCGCAATATGGTACAAGATTTGGTGATTGAGGGGAACAACGTCAATTTCACCTTGCTGCTACCGTCCTTGAATATGGAAAGCAAATCGGATATGAATTTCGCTTGCATCGGGACCATACAAAAACTATTTCCAGAGGCAGAAGTGAACATTCATATGACCGCTCAAAGCCCAACGGCGACAAAAGCGAGTACTTTGCCACAAGTCAAAAACATCATTGCCGTGGCTTCTGGTAAAGGTGGTGTGGGTAAGTCTACGGTTGCTAGTAATTTGGCATTGGCACTCCATCAATTGGGAGCAAGCGTGGGACTGATAGATGCTGATGTGTATGGACCTTCTATTCCAACTATGTTTGGTTTACAAGGCAAACGCCCCAAAGTACAACAACTCTACGGTAAACCTAAAATGATGCCGCTGAAGGCACACGGTATTCAATTGATGTCCATTGGATTTATTATTGAGCCAGAGCAAGCAGTGGTGTTGCGTGGGCCAAGATTGGCAGGCGTAATAAAGCAATTCCTGAGTGAAGTGGTTTGGGAGCCGATGGATTATCTAATCGTCGATTTACCACCAGGAACGGGAGATGTGCAATTGACTTTGGTGCAAAGCGTTCCAGTGACGGGCGCAGTGATGGTTACTACGCCACAAACGGTTGCTTTGGCTGATGCTGTAAAGGCAATGAATATGTTCCAGTTGCCCTCAGTAAGCGTACCTATCTTGGGCGTGGTGGAGAATATGTCTTGGTTTACGCCAGCCGAATTACCTAATAACAAATACTATATCTTTGGGCAAGGCGGTGGAAAATTGCTAGCGAAGAAAAGCAAATCTGTGCTTTTAGGGCAAGTCCCCATTGTACAGAGCATCAGAGCAGGAGGAGACGAAGGAAATCCGATTGTATTAGAAAAAGATAGTATTCCTGCGAAAGCATTCCAGAAAATTGCGAAGAGTACTTTACAACAAATTGCCATTCGAAATGAATATTTGCCTCCCACGAAGGTGGTTCAAATGCAGGCGTAGGACGGTTTTAGTAATTTGAGCTAAGGCTTTAGAAAAGTATTGGGACAAGGCATTAAGTAAGTGAAACCTAGCATGAGGCTAATAATACTAAACTTGGTAAGCATATATGATTTCCGAGTTTGTAAATACTAACGTTAAAACCCGTATCTTTGTCGTATTATTAAAACATAGTCCCAATTTGGAATTAGGGGTGTACGAAATTTGTGTTTCCGTCCAAAGAGAATTATTGAGCGGGTGCATCTCAAAATGTCGTTTTGTTGATTAAAAGGCGAATTTTCGTTTGTATTTCATGCAGTCGCATCCGAAAATCTACAGAGGAGGATTTTCGGATGCTCCAAGGGTTTTTTAAGGGCAAGAAGCGTTAAAGTTTTAACGCTTCTTGCCCTTAAAATCCCCCTAGCAGAAAGTTTTTCACCTTTGAAAAAAACTTTCTGCGACATTTTGAGATG
>JBCDKV010000876.1:0-1800 GCA_038746215.1 Bacteroidota bacterium
AAATCCTCTGCCTGATTTTCTACCCAAATAACCTGCTTCTACCAAACGTTTTTGAGCAAAGGAAGGACGATAGCGCGGATCGTAATAAAAGGCTTTGAATACCGTCTCGGTCACAATATAGTTCACGTCGTGTCCGATGAAATCCATGAGGGTGAAAGGTCCCATACGGAAGCCTCCAATTTTGGTCATTGACCAGTCGATAGTGGCAGTGTCCGCGATGCCTTCTTCGTAGATACGCAGTGCTTCGCTATAAAACGGACGTGCTACTTTATTGACGATAAAGCCTGGTGTATCCTTGGCTAGCACAGTCGTTTTTCCCCAGTTTTCGATGACAGCTTTTGCATTTGCTACCACGCTAGCATCCGTTTGTATCGCAGGAATGATTTCTACCAATTTCATCAGTGGTGCAGGATTGAAAAAATGAATGCCTAGGAAACGCTCGGGCTTTTTCAGCGCAGCCGCTAAAGCAGCAATAGAAAGTGAAGAAGTGTTGGACGCGATCATACACGCATCGGAAACTATCGCTTCTAAGCTTTGGAAAACCTGCTTTTTGATCTCCAAATTTTCGATAATCGCTTCGATCACTAAATCGCATTGATGAAATACTGCTAGGTTTGTGGTGTAAGTTATGCGCTCCTGAATCCCTTCAATTTGTTCGTTGGTCATCCGTCCTTTTTCGACTTGCCGAGCGAGTATTTTTGCTAATTTTGTTTTGCTGCTTTCCATGGCAGCACTAGAAGCATCGAATAGCCATACTTGGCTGTTTGCTGTGGCTGCCACTTGTGCAATTCCACTACCCATTGCACCTGCACCTATAATTCCGATCTTTTTAAAATTCATGGTTCGATAAGTTTTGCAGCAATTTGTAAAAAATAAATTTAGAGGTGGACAAAGTCTTATTTTTCTTCTGCACAACCAAAAACTTTAAGCGCAATACTTTGTACTAACACTTGAATCAAAAGTATTTTACAAATGAAAGAAATCATCCTTACACTCATCGTTTTTTGTCTATCTATTTTCACGCTTTCGGCACAAGATAAAACTGTTTTTGGAGAAGCAGACATCGAAGTGGTTGGTGGATTTGGTGGGCCAATTCTACAATTTTCCTCAATTAGAGGAAATACGACAGCATCTGTTGGTGGTGGCGGCGGCGTAGTACTTAATAATCTTTTCATCGGTGGATTTGGAATCGGAACGAGTGCCGAAAATGTAATGGTCAATACAGAACAATACGAACTTGGTCTGGGCTACGGTGGATTGTGGCTGGGCTACAGCTTCATCGACGACAAAATTGTGCATCCTTATTTGAGCCTACAAGCTGCCATAGGTGGCGTTGATGTGGATGAAATTGGGGCAGATGACAAAAACCTTTCTAGCGAGACGGTAGGTGTTTTGCTACCAGAAGTGGGCATCGAAATCAATATTACCCAGTGGATGCGATTCGTTGGGACTTTTGGCTACCGTTGGATCAGTAATTTGGATAATAATTTAGGGGTAAATGCCGAAGATTTCAGGAGTACTAGTTTTGGCATCACTTTCCGATTTGGTTATTGGGGCGGGTATGAATAGTCTTTTTGATTTGTTTATTTATTGAATACACTACTGGACATTTTTAATTTTTAACACATAGACTTATAGCAGCGAAGCTGCACCACGTACTTTTTTGAAACACATAGAAACATAGAACACATAGAGTAGCGTTTTTTTGCAAAAAAACTATGTGTTTCTACTGTGGCTATGTGTTTTATAATCAATTATTTACGTGCTACTTGTTTCAAAAGCCTTGTTTTTTGCGCAAAC
>JBCDKV010000877.1:0-1793 GCA_038746215.1 Bacteroidota bacterium
ACTCAACTCTAAAACCCCATCTTCTAAACCCACTGTCTTCGCCCGAATCCGAATTTTTCCTGCTTTTTTATTGGCTCTTACGACGATGACACACTGCCCACTAAATGCCTTGATATTAGCAGCTTGAAAGGATTCTAAAGAACGTTGATTACCATTACAAACGGCTTCTAGTTTCCCTTCGCCTTCCACTTCAAATTGAACATCATAATCAGCGCGAGGGCAGAGATTGCTATTTTCATCTTCAATGCGCACAGTAATGAAACTTAAATCTTTTCCATCGGCTGTTAGCTGGGTTCGATCTGCTTTCAAATTGATTTTTGCTGCTTTGCCTGCCGTTTTAATTTCTTTGCTCGCTACTACTTTTCCTTTCTCGTAAGCCACCACTTTTAAACTTCCTTTTTCATAAGGTATTTCCCACGAAAGCCGATAAGGCGATTCAAAAGTTCCTAATTTATAGCCACGAAATGCTGCTGGAATGCTGGTCAAGTCCTCACCTTTGACTTTCTTACCGTATGATTTTCCGTTCACAAAAAGTTCTACGGCTGCTGCATTGGTGTAAGCAAAAACGGGTATAGTTTCACCTTCTTTTCCTTCCCAGTTCCAATGCGGTAAGACGTGTACCATCGGTTTTTCTGTCCATTGGCTTTGGTACAAATAGTAGCGATCTTTGGGCAAGCCACACAAATCAATCGGCGCAAAATAGGAAGCATGAGAAGGCCAATCATCATTCCAGTAGCCATTGGTTGAATTGTCTCTGCCACCATAAGGCGTTGGTTCTCCTAAATAATCGAAACCCGTCCAAATAAATTCTCCAAGCAAGAAAGTATCTTCTTCTTGTACCTTAAATTCTACATCGGGTGGATATGCCCAAGGCGGCCCTACAATGACATCGTAACTAGAGACATGCCCCGTTTCTTTTTGTGGTTGGGCATCCAGTGGCAAGTGATAGATTCCTCTACTACTGGTTTGGGAAGAAGTTTCGGAGCCATAGATAATCATATCGGGATGCTTTTCTTTCACCTCTTTGTATTGATAAGGCTTGTAATTCATACCTACGACATCTACCTGATAAGCCAATTTATTTTTGAACGGAGCAGGGAAATAATTGAAACCCGCTGTGGTAGGGCGAGTAGGGTCTTCATCGTGGCAAATGTCCGATAGTTCTTTGGTCAACTTCCAACCATCTGCTTCGCCCTGCTCCAAAATTTCATTACCAATGCTCCACATGATGACACTGGGATGGTTGCGGTCGCGTTTAATCATATCGCGCAAATCTCTTTCGTGCCATTCGTCAAAATGCTTGTGGTAGCCATTGGGTACTTTTGCTTTTCTCCACTCATCGAAGGCTTCCACTTGCACCAATACGCCTAAGCGATCACAAATATCAAGCAATTCAGTAGACGGTGGATTGTGAGATGTACGAATTGAATTGACGCCCATGGTTTTTAGGATTTCTACTTGGCGTTCGGTAGCGCGATAATTTACGGCTGCGCCCAGTGGACCTAAATCGTGGTGCATACAAGCTCCATTCAATGGCACTCTTTTTCCATTCAATTTAAAGCCATCATTCGCTGTAAATTCAATCGTTCTGATGCCAAAAGTGCTTTGATAGTTGTCTATGATTTTTCCATTTTGCTCTATGCTACTGACAAGAGTGTATAGATTAGGAGTCGCTATGTCCCAAATCTGTGGATTTTTAATGGTCAATGTTGTGGAATGTGTTGCTGTTTTTGCTTGTCCAACAGTAATTGGTTCGCGACCTGTGACAATCGTTCTTCCATTGGTATCCAGTA
>JBCDKV010000878.1:0-1789 GCA_038746215.1 Bacteroidota bacterium
AGCATAAAATAGCGGATCGCCATTGGGCTGTAGCCCTTGCTGATGTGTTTGCTTTCGCCCGTGAACAATTGCTGTGGCGTGATCGTGTTGCCATCACTTTTGGACATTTTGCGTCCGTTCATGAGCAACATATTGGTGTGCAACCAGTAGCGTGCGCCCTCGCAATCGCAAGCTGCCGAATTTTGTGCCACCTCGTTTTCGTGGTGCGGAAATTTCAAATCGTTACCGCCACCGTGTATATCGAATTGCTTGCCCAAATATTTTGTACTCATGGCAGAACATTCCAAGTGCCAACCTGGAAAACCAGTTGACCAGGGCGATTCCCAGTGCATCAAGTGATTATCGGCGGCTTTCATCCAAATGGCAAAATCAGAAGGATGTCGTTTTTCGCTTTGGTTCTTCAAATCATCGCGGGTTTCCGTCATCAAATCCTCTACTATTCTGCCCGATACTTTGCCGTAGCCCTTACCAGCTTGAATATATTTGGCAGTATCGAAATAAACAGAACCATTGGCTTCGTACGCATAGCCATTGTCCAAAATATCCTGTACCATTTGGATTTGCTCTGGAATATGTCCCGTGGCACGTGGCTCGATGCTAGGAGAAAGGTTATTGAAAACACGCATCATATCGTGAAAGCCATTGGTGTATTTTTGGGCTACTTCCATCGGTTCTAATTGCTCTAGCCGTGCTTGTTTAGCCAGCTTATCTTCCGCAGCCGTATCGTCCACATCGCCCACCAAATGCCCAACGTCCGTCACATTGCGAACGTAGCGCACCTTATAACCCAAATACATCAAATAGCGATAGATAACATCAAAACTGGTAAAGGTACGACAGTTTCCTAGATGCACATCGCTATAAACCGTTGGCCCACAGACGTATAAACCCACTTTATCTGGCACGAGTGGTACGAAGGTTTCTTTCTCTTTCTTTAGACTGTTGTAAACTTGTAATGATGATTTCATTCAATAATAGTTGGACGTACTATACTCCATTTGAGATAAAAAAGTGCATTCCCTTTTTGTTGATTTGTTTAAATTGTTTATCCGTTTAATGCGCTTAATATCGATATTTTACAGTTAAACAATTTAAATAGATCAACAAGTATATTCATTGCTATGCACAAATTTATCTCACCTACAGTGTGACTATTTCTGCTACTAAGCACTTGTCGGGAATTTTACTGTCTAGTAACCAACGCCTACTGATCGGTAAGCCCCAAGGATTTCCGAGCAGCTAGTAACAATAGGCTCGGCAATCCTTAGGGCTTACCGATCCAATGACTCAAATTCTAATCTTAGAAGAGTAGTCACTTTCTGCGCTAAAAAAAATCTCAACCTGTTGATTATTAGTGTGTAAAGATTTTCAAGCAGCACTGATTTTTCAAAAACTTACCAAGTCCGTTTTCACCAATCACTCAGCAGAACGGAAATAGAGCGCAAATATAGTTGAGTTATTAGTTAATTGTAAATTTCGTTTTTGCTTTTTTAGTTTGCTAACAAGTTCTCATATGCTTTTAGTGTCGCGAACGACGGATGAAGTTTGATGCTTTGGTCTTTAGTGTTAATGATATTCACTATACTCCATTTGGGATAAAAAAGTGCATTTTGTTCCCTTGACATTTCTAAATACAAGCTATTAGATGTACTTTCAAATTTGGCGGCATCGAGCCTGCCAAATTTTATCACGGTTTATTAAGGACAAAGAAGCGATTCTCGATTCTTTGTCCTTAAAAAACCTTGATTCGCTGAGGAGGTGTCGACCTCCTCCTCAGCGAAAACTTACC
>JBCDKV010000879.1:0-1785 GCA_038746215.1 Bacteroidota bacterium
CTCAGTGAGTCTCTTCGGACGGAAACACAAGTTCTCAGTTATTTTTCTCTGAGAAAATAACTGAGAACTTGTGTTTCCGTCCACAAAAATTTTTGGGCATACTTGTTGCGCGATCCCAAGGGACTTACTAGGATTTATTCCAAGCATAGCTTAGAACTTCGTATACGCCTAATTCCTTTTCCGCTATTGAAGTGATAAGAGCATGTTTGGAGCACTATCTTCTTGTAAAACAATATTTTACGAACCTGACTTTGAAAATAATCGCTCGTTTATCTCGATAAAGTCGCTATTATTTTCTTCGCCAGAACCGCAAACTATTGATTTACAGTTCAATCCTGCTCCAAACAAGCTCTAAGGAAAAAATATCGGATTCAAGTATAGACTACTGGACATTATGACAAAGTAAACCACTAAGACACTAGGAAAAATAGGTTGCCATTCTAAGATTGTAAACGCCAACTGATTGGTAAGTCCCAAGGATTGCCGAGCAGCTAGTAACCGTAGGCTCAGCAATCCTTAGGGCTTACCGATCTAGTGGGGCTAAATTACAATCTCAGAGGAGTAGCCGAAAAATAAGATAATTTACTGAAGATCAGGTCATAATACCTATGTGCTTCTATGTGACTATGTGTTGAAAATTAAAAATGTCCAGTAGTGTAATTCAAGTAATAATACTGTCTATTTTACAGCCATATGAAAAACAGCTTTATCAAAACAGGATGTGTTGGTTTAACCTGCTTACTGCTGTCGATGATGGCAGCGGCTCAAATAGATACCATTTTGAGCTGTACAGCGAATGATTTTGTAGCATTAGAGGCTAGGATTGGGCAATTTGCCTACCAATGGCTACCCAATAGAAATTTGAGCAATCCTACCATCTTTAATCCAAGTGCTACCCCAGATAGTAGCACGCTGTACATCGCTAAAATGATTCCTGCCTTAGTGGGTGAAAATCTGATTGTGAACCCTGATTTCAGTGAAGGCAATGTTGGGTTTACAAGTGATTATCCTTTTGTGGAAAGCATCAATACACAAGGCGTTTATGGTGTGAGCGAGAGTGCGAAAAGGTTGAATAATGTTTTCTTTACCGATTGCCCAGATCATACTGATGGTGAAGGTTTGATGATGGTTGTGGATGGCTCGCCCGTTGCCAACGAAAAGGTATGGTGTCAAAATATAGCCGTGAAGCCCAATACAAGCTATGCGTTCTCTGCTTGGTTGACTTCGGTGAAAGCAGAGAATCCAGCAGAATTGCAGTTTTCTATCAATGGAACGCGCATTGGACGCACTTTCATTGCTGCCAATCAAGTCTGCGAATGGCGACAGTTCTTCGAGGTTTGGGACGCAACAACTGCCAGTGAAGCCGAAATTTGCATCGTTAATCGCAATACCAATCCGCAGGGCAACGATTTTGCTTTGGACGACTTTGCGTTTTATGAAATCGAAGACATTGTTTATGATTCGGTGCAAGTCATCGTATCCGATCTATCCATTGAGCGTATTCAGGTGCAGCCGCCAGACTGTGGAGAAAGTAATGGACAATTTGTAGCCCTTGTCGATGGAGCACTGGGGGAGGTGAGCTATATATTGGACGAAGGAATCGTGCAAGCTAGTTCCAGTTTTGTGGGCGTAAAAGCAGGTAGTTATCATCTCATGGTAAGCGATTTATTTGAAACTCAGGGCAAACGCTATACTTGTGCCATAACAGAAGATATTCAAATCAATCAAAAAAATTGTCCTATCTATGTTCCCAACGTTTTTTCTCCCAATGGCGATCAGATCAAC
>JBCDKV010000880.1:0-1727 GCA_038746215.1 Bacteroidota bacterium
GAAAACAAAGCGAACTTAGCTTTTTACAGCGTCGCTGAGCTTTCCGTTTTAATCAAAAATCAGCAAATCACCAGCACCGAACTCACCAACATCTACTTAGACCGCCTCAAACGTTATGGCGATACCTTGCAATGCGTCATCCGTATCACGGAAGCAATAGCTCTGGAACAAGCTGCTCGAGCAGATGCGGAAATCGCAGCGGGTAAATATCGTGGACTGCTGCATGGCATTCCCTATGGCATCAAAGATTTACTCGCCGTGAAAGGTACTAAAACGACTTGGGGTGCGACGCCTTACCAAGATCAGGTCATCGATGAAACTTCGACCGTTGTGAAAAAATTGGAAGCTGCGGGAGCGGTTATGCTTGCAAAATTGACCTTGGGTGCTTTGGCTTGGGGCGATGTCTGGTATGGCGGTGTCACCAAGAATCCCTGGAATTTGGAACAAGGTGCTAGTGGTTCTTCGGCAGGTTCGGCTGCTGCCACCGTAGCTGGATTGGTCGCCTTCTCTATCGGTACGGAGACGCTGGGTTCTATTGTCTCTCCTTCCACGCGTTGCAGTGCTTCGGGCTTGCGTCCAACTTACGGTCGAGTAAGCAGAACAGGAGCGATGGCACTAAGTTGGAGTATGGATAAAATTGGCCCAATTTGTCGGACGGCAGAAGATTGTGCTATCGTGTTTAATACCATCATCGGAACGGATGGACAAGATCAGAGTCTGATTGATTTGCCATTCAACTACAGTGCCAACACACCACTGTCTGACTTGCGAATCGGTTATTTGAAAACCCTTTTTGAAAGCGACTACTACAATCGAGCCAACGATAGCCTTGCGCTAGCAACCCTCCGATCACTTGGCGCTAACTTGCAAGCCGTTGAGTTGCCCGACGATATTCCTATGGACGCATTGCGCCCCATCCTCTCCGTAGAAGCCGCCGCTGCTTTCGATGAACTGACTCGCTCTAATTTGGATAGTACTTTGGTGCGGCAGGTGCGCTATGCTTGGCCCAATACTTTCCGAACTGCTCGTCTCGTCCCAGCAGTGGAGTACATACAAGCTAATCGGCTACGCTATATGCTCATCCAAAAAATGCAAGCAGTGATGAAGGATTTTGATGTCATCGTTTGCTCAAGTTTTGGTGGAGCGCAATTACTTATCACCAATCTGACGGGGCATCCCTGCGTGGTTGTACCCAACGGCTATCAAGGCGAAGATCGTTTCCCTGCCAGCATTAGTTTCATTGGAAATTTATACGACGAAGGCAAGCTTTTGACAATTGCAAAGGCATTTCAGCAAGCGACAGATTTTGAGGAAGTTCATCCTGAGTTTTTTAAGCCTTAGCTCGACTTTAACCTTTTGCTATTAGCTGTTGGCTTGGGTGTACCTGTGAAATGATGTAAGTCTTATTATGGAAACATAGATGAGGCTACTCCGAAAAAGATTAAGTTTTTGGAAAATGTAAAATTTTATTCCGTTTCATCTTTTTTAAAAAAATAAAAGAGAAAATAAACCTGAAATTAAAAATTAAATTTCAGAAAAAATCAATTTACAGTTTTCGGAGTGGACTCATAGATCAATATTTTGACTTAAAAATCCCGTAGGGATGAACTGTAGGTAGCAAAAAAAGATAAGAATGCTTGCAAGTCCTGTAGGGACGTACTGTGAAGAGCACATAGTTCGTACCTACGGCACTTAAAATACTACATTTAAGCTATTTTCTACCCATA
>JBCDKV010000881.1:0-1701 GCA_038746215.1 Bacteroidota bacterium
GGTAAAGCCGCCGACATAGCGTATTGATGTTAAATGCGATATAAAAATATTGGTGTACAAAGTTCTGAGCTACATTTTGAATAAATTCTAGTAAGGTTCTTGAGATCGCGCAACAAGTATGCTCAATTTTCGGATATTGACCCGAACTATATCTGAGTCAAATGTCAAGAAAAATGATGTCTGTACAGTCGTTATTCGCATTATTTCCTAAGCGTTCACTACACTGGCTTCCTCTTCCTTAACGATCTCAAGCAGGATGCGCTTTAGTTTTTCGATGACATAATCTATCTCTGCTTGGGTATTGTAATGAGAAAAAGAGAAGCGAATAGTCTTGCGCAAAGGATCAGCATTCAAGGCATTGATGACGTGCGAACCCGCATCTGCACCAGAGCTACAAGCACTACCACCAGAAACGCTGATGCCTTCTATATCCAAACTTAGTAGCATCAAATCAGATTTGCTGGTGGGTGGAAAAGAAACACTAAGGACAGTGTACAACGAATCGGACTCTAAATCCGTATTGAATTGAATATCCTTAAAGTGTGTTTGTAACTGGTCGGCTAAATAGGTTCTGATGGAACTGATGTGCGCGCGGCGTGCTTCCATTTCGGTTGTCGCTAAATCCAGTGCTTTTGCCAAACCAACGATACCGTACACATTCTCCGTACCGCCACGCATATTGCGCTCCTGTGCGCCACCATCTATGAAAGGTTGAATAATATTATTGCCGTTGATGTAAATAAAGCCGATACCCTTTGGCCCGTGAAACTTATGCGCTGCCCCCGATAAGAAACTGATAGGCGTTTCACTGACGTTAATCGGAAAATGTCCAACGGTCTGGACTGTATCGGAATGGAATAAGGCTTCGTAAGTTTGACATAGATTAGCAACTCGTTCCATATCAAGCAGCACCCCAATCTCATTGTTGGCGTGCATCAAAGAAACCAAAGTTTTGGCAGACTGGTCTTGCAGTAAGCTTTCTAGCTGTGCATAATCGATCCTGCCATAGTGATCCACTGCTAGCAATTCGACTTGTATCTGATCGGTTTGCGCCAATCGATCCAGTGTATGCAATACACAGTGATGCTCCACGGTAGAGGAAATAATGCGTTTAACCCCCAAATCTCGGACAGCACATTTGAGTGCCATATTATTAGATTCTGTTCCACCCGAAGTGAAGAATATTTCTCCGATAGAAGCACCAATGCACTGCGCAACGGTTTTTCGTGCTTTTTCGAGTGCCGCCCGCATTTTTCGTCCCTCAGCATGAATGGAAGAAGGATTACCAAATTCTTGTTGCATAATATCTGTCATCGCGGTGATGACGGCTGGACTAATGGGGGTAGTAGCTGCATTGTCTAGATATACGCGCATGACCGTTTTGTTTGAGTACTGTTGAGTTTATTTATTGGGGTAAAGGTAAGGAATGTGTATGAAATAACTTCGTCTTTAATTCCATTTTCAAAAAGCCCTTCGGATAGAAGTGATATTGTGTTTGTTCAGAAGGGTACACACTTTTGAGATTTCGTTAGGCCGCATCCAAAAAACCTTGTCAGGTTGGTTTTTTGGATGCTCCAAGGGATTTTTAAGGGTGAAAAGCATCAAAAATTCTTGATTTTTGATGCTTTTCACCCTTAAAAATCCCTCTAGCAGAAAGTTTTTCAGCTTAGAAAAAAACTTTCTGCGGCTTTTGGAGACGAA
>JBCDKV010000882.1:0-1692 GCA_038746215.1 Bacteroidota bacterium
CCTTCGGGCATACTTGTTGCGCGATCTCAGAAGCTTTCTCGGACTCGCTTCGAGTGTTGCTTAAGACTTTGTACACGCTTAATCTTAATTCATAAGTGTTTGCAAAATGGATTTACGAGATTATCTAATCTAGGAAAAGTAAGAGCTTGTTGGGAATTTTTACAAACTGATAATCAGTAGTTTGCGGTTTTGACAAGGTGAAAAATTAACTGCATATCAAGATACGAAGTTCATTTTTCATGCAGTCAGGTTCGTAAAATGCTGGTTATCAGGCAGGAAAAATCCCAACAAGCTCTAAGCTGGACTGCTATATTTGCGCTGATTGCTCCAATTTTTTTTGGCGAGACTAGCTTGACGATTTAGACTAGCTTGCCTAATATTTCTCAAACAAAAAAACAGACGATGCACTATCATATTGCAACCCTAGCGGGAGATGGTATAGGACCAGAAATCGTAGCACAAGCCGTAAAAGTCCTCAACGCCATTGGGGAAAAATTTGTTCACCAGTTCGATTTTAAATACAGCCTAGTCGGCGCAAGTGCCATTGATGCGGTAGGCGATCCCTTTCCAGCGGATACTTTCCAAAATTGCTTGCAGGCAGATGCGGTGCTGTTCGGGGCTATCGGTGATCCCAAATACGACAACGATCCTAAGGCAAAAGTGCGTCCCGAGCAAGGGCTGCTGCGCATGCGAGAACAATTAGGACTATTTGCTAATATTCGCCCTGTGAAAACTTTTCCGTCGCTCATTCACAAATCGCCACTGCGCCCCGACCTGATCGAAGGTGCAGATTTAGTGGTCGTGAGAGAATTGACGGGCGGCATCTATTTCGGACAACCCAGAGGACGAACCGAAGATGGTAACACAGCTTTCGATTCGATGGTGTACTCCAAATACGAAATAGAACGCATCGCAAAACTTGGTTTTGAGTACGCCGCCAAACGTCGTAAGCACCTGACCGTCGTAGATAAGGCGAATGTATTAGCGAGTTCCAGACTTTGGCGAGAAGTCTTGCAGCACATGGAAAAAGATTATCCAGCAATTGAAGTGGATTATATGTTTGTGGACAATGCCGCTATGCAAATGATACAGTGGCCCAAACGCTTCGATGTCATCTTGACGGGCAATATGTTTGGCGATATTATTTCGGATGAGTCGAGTGTCATTACGGGTTCGTTGGGCTTACTGCCTTCTGCTTCTATCGGTACACATACGGCTGTTTTTGAACCTATTCACGGCTCTTATCCGCAGGCAGCAGGTAAAAATATTGCTAATCCATTGGCAACGATTCTTTCTGCGGCTATTTTGTTAGAAATGGGACTAGATTTGGTAGAGGAAGCAAACTGTCTCCGAAAAGCAGTAGATGCTTCTATGGAAGCAGAAGCTGTGACAGAAGATATAGCCGCAGACAAAACAAAGGCGTTATCGACCTCCGAAGTTGGGGATTGGATTGCTGCGTATGTACTAAAATAGTATTGTATGCGAATAACGGATAAAATACTCCATTTTATGGCATTGATAGTTTTACTAAATTTTTAAGACTTAGTACAGTGTAATTTAAATTTATTCGCTTTTTTGACCGAGGCTATTTTGGAATATATCAAGGCATTTTTTTCTGGCATAACGAGTTATTCCTGCAAAAAAATAATATTCATGCAGTGGTGCTTGCAAAAAAGATTAAGTATCTTTTTA
>JBCDKV010000883.1:0-1690 GCA_038746215.1 Bacteroidota bacterium
GCTCTCTTGGTAGTGTGATTTGTAATCTTGCATGATGTTTTGTTTTGAAGGTATTGGGTACAAATGCGAATAACGACTGTACAGATCTCATTTTTCTTGACACTTGACTCAGATATAGTTTAGGTCAATATCCACAAATTGAGCAACAAGTATGCTCCG
Organism: Bacteroidota bacterium; assembly: GCA_038746215.1. Lineage (GTDB taxonomy): Bacteria > Bacteroidota > Bacteroidia > Chitinophagales > Saprospiraceae > JAAUTG01. The sequence goes on from JBCDKV010000883.1 coordinate 160, forward strand.
TAATTCTCTTCGGACGGAAACACAAATTTCAAAAGTTTAGCAAAGCTGTTACTACCATAAAATGGAGTATTTTACCCGTTATTCGCATTACAAAGTATCAGGTAGTCAAATGTGTACTTAGATTTCAACGACTACTCGTCCTTTAGAGTCTCCTTTTAGCATAGCATCAATGTAAGGGTCTAATGCTTCCAAGCTGCAATTGGTGGCTAGGCTTTCGAGATTGGATAGTTTCCATTCGTTAGCAAGTTTTTGCCAAACCACTTTGCGTTTTTGCATTGGAAAGTTTGCTGAGTCCAAACCTAATAAGTGAACGCCATTTAAGATGAATGGGAAAACGGTTGTGGACAGTACAGGTGAACTCACTAAGCCACAGGCTGCAATACTACCTTCAGATTTGCAGCCTTTGATCAGTGTTGCCAGTGTATTGCCACCAACGGTATCAATCGCACCTGCCCAATTGGGGCGCATCAATGGGCGACTAGAATCGTCGTTCACGAACGCTCTATCTACGACCTTCGTCGCGCCCAAGCTTTTCAGATAATCCGTATTTGTTGCTTTACCCGTGGAAGCGATTACTTCATAGCCTGCCTTTGCTAAAAGTCCGACCGCCATGCTACCGACACCGCCCGTTGCACCCGTTACGACTACACTCCCCATTTCAGGCTTTTGACCCATCTTCTCCATTTTGTAGAGTCCGATACCTGCCGTCAGACCTGCTGTTCCAATAATCATACTTTCTTTCAGGGATAGACCATCTGGCAGCGGCACGACCCAGCCCGCAGGCACGCGGATATATTCTGCAAATGCACCATCGGTATTCATGCCCAAGTCGTAGCTGGTAACCAATACTTTATCACCTGCTTTGAAGGCTGTGGTTTTACTATCTACTACCGTACCAGCACCATCAATACCCGGCGTATGTGGATACTTCCGAGTCACGCCTTTATTACCGCTAAAAGATAAGGCATCTTTGTAGTTAAGCGCAGCGTAGTGTATCTTGATTAATACATCGCCTGCTGGCAAATCTGCTATCTTCCGCTCAACAATGCTTCTGACAAATTTGCCGTTTTTGTCTTCTTGAACTCGATATGCGCTAAATTTTTTCATTTTTATGTTTTGTTGATGATTCGAATGTTTATAATCTTTCTACATCACCTGCCCAATGTTGCTGTACTTCACTCAATTTGACCGTTTCATACAACACCAAGGTATCTTAGAGCTTGTTTGGAGTTTAGTAATTGGTCTGCAAATGGCTATTTTTCTGCTACTCAGCGTTAGAAAGTTGCTCATTTATCCAGATAGAATCACACTTTTCTGCTTTGATTAGCAAAAAAATAACTCATTTTCGACTCAAAGACCAAAATCCAAACAAGCTTTTACTAGTGGACATTTATACGTGATCAGGCTAAGAATTAAACTTTTATAGGGCGTCTTTTGCTTCTAGCTTTTTGCCTCCCGTCCGCGTTGCGGTTCATTCGCTTGAATGTTCTGCCACCCATCCACTAGCGTGGTTCGCTCACTTAAAAGTCCA
>JBCDKV010000884.1:0-1690 GCA_038746215.1 Bacteroidota bacterium
TCTTCGTAAAAATTTGTTAGTTCCATCTGACCAAGGTAATCCTTTTTTTCCATACCCACAATTAATCTTGAAGTGCCACTAAAATAAATAGGGTCGATGAAAGAGCGTGTTCCCAAATTAATCGCTGTTAGAAGATAAATATATAAGGTAGATCACATAGAGTACACTCCAAAAACTAGGTATTTCAAAAACAAACAAAAAATGAAGCGTCGCCAATTTTTAAATCAAACTGCCATTGGAGCAATCGGTCTATCTTTACCTTTCTCCTTCAACTTTACAACGAAAGAAGAGGAATTCACCTTTTTACTCCTCAAAGATTGGTGCGACGGCATGATGCGCGTTCAGATGCACACGCCAAATGATTCGACAACCGATGGCGCACTCGACTGCCCTGCTTGTAAAGAAGAGGCGGATTATATGATACACGGTCGCTGTTTGGATGCGGTCTATCCGTTCCTTTATATGGCAGACAAAACAGACGATCAATGCTATTTGGAAGCAGGTATCAAGGTATTTGAATGGGGCGAAAATGTGACGATGCCCGATGGGAGTTGGACAGTAGTGGCTGATCCGAAAACGTGGAAAGGCATCACGATCTTTGGGGCAATTGCTTTGGCGGAAACCTTGCACTATCATGGTCATTTACTAGCGGAAAAGCGCAAAGTAAAATGGACAGATCGCCTACAACGCGCTGCCGATTATTGCTACAAAAACATTGACATGAATTTTAGCAATACCAATTACAGCTTTACGGCAGTTTACGGATTTTGGTTGTTGGGTCATGTATTAGACAATGAAGATTATATCGCCAAAAGTCGCTTCATGGCAAGTCAAGTTTATGATTTTTTTACAGAAAATCACTTGATTTTTGGAGAAGGAAGACCACGTGAAAGTAAAAGTGGCAAAGGTCTGCCACCTGTTGATTTGGGGTATAATGTAGAAGAGTCTTTGGGTGGTTTGGTGCAATATGCTTTGGAAGCAAAAGATGAAAAACTGCTGTCGCTTTTGGACAAGTCTTTGATGGCACATTTGCAGTTTATGCTGCCCGATGGTGGTTGGGATAATTCTTGGGGTACCCGCCAAGCCAAGTGGACGTATTGGGGAAGCCGCACTTCCGATGGTTGCCAAGTGGCGTATAATCTAATGGCGCATCGCAATCCTGTGTTTGGACTAGCCGCTCGCCGCAATGCCGAACTCCTCCAACGCTGTACGAAAGATGGCTTATTACATGGTGGTCATGGCTACATCAAAGCAGGCGTGAAACCTTGTGTTCACCACACTTTTCCTCATGCCAAAGCACTCACAACCATCCTAAATGCGAAGCGTCCAATAGCAAAATATGGAGATGACGTTCAATTACCAATAAGCAAAGCATATGGCTTTAAATATGTGGAAGACCTAGATGTTTTTTTGGTGGCAGTGGGTAATTTTCGGGCGAGTATTTCGGGCTATGATTTTATTTATCGAAATGGTGTGCATGCAACGGGTGGTTCACTTTCTTTGCTCTATCATTTAGAAATGGGTTTGTTGGCAGCAGGGAGTATGGCAAAATATGTGCAAATCGAAAAATTCAATCAGCAGGAAAATAAAGGAGAAGCCTATCCGCTGACACCTAGAATTGAAACCTATCAAGATGGCGTTTGGTACACCAATCTGTATGACTTGAATGCGAACCTAAGTGCTAGTTCAA
>JBCDKV010000885.1:0-1677 GCA_038746215.1 Bacteroidota bacterium
AAACAGATAAACAAGGTATATTTCGTTCTCAAAAAGACCTTCAAACACAACATCATTTCTGTCCATAAGACCTCCCCAAAGAAAATTTTTGCGAAGTAAAAATTTTCTTTTGAACCGAAAGAGCCAACTACTTTTGTGATCTAAAATTTCGTACACATCTATCAAAAAATACACAATGGCAGTGCAACAAGTCAGCGAAATCCTCTCCAAATTAGTGTCCTTTCCCGTTTTTGGTGGGGAAAGCAACCTGAGCATCATCCATTGGATTCGAGACTATATCGAAGCGATGGGAGTTGAGACGACACTCGTTCCCAATTCGGAAGGCAATAAAGCTGCTTTACACTGCCGAATTGGGCCAGCTGTAGATGGTGGTTTCATCCTTTCTGGACACACCGACGTCGTACCTGTGAAAGGGCAAGATTGGACAAGTGATCCATTTGTACTGACGGACAAAGGCGACGGAAGACTCTATGGCAGAGGATCTTGTGATATGAAAGCCTTTATTGCTTGCTGCCTGACGGTGCTACCTAAAATGATAGCCACTAAGCTACAAAAACCACTTTATTTTGCTTTTTCTTATGATGAAGAAATTGGATGTATCGGCGCACCCGATTTGATTGAAGACATCGGAAGGACTTATCAGGAAAAGCCCAAATACGCTCTCATTGGAGAACCTTCCATGATGCGACCAACCATTGGGCAGAAGGGGATTTTTGTAGCAGATACGTACGTCAATGGATCGGCAGGACACAGTAGTAGGATTAGGCGAGAGGTAAGTGCCATTCACGAAGCTGCACGTTTGGTGCTTTGGTTAGAAAATAAAATGAACCAACTGGTGGATGCTGGACATATAGATGAACGCTTTACACCGCCACATTCTTCGCTGCACGTTGGGAAAATAGCAGGCGGTGTCATTTTCAACATCATAGCCGATCATGCTAGTTTCCAATGGGATGTCCGCAATATTCCGCAAGATGATTTGGATGAAATCTTAGCAGAATTTTACGCCTATTGCGATGAAAGAGTACGCATCTGCCGAAAGCTATTCCCTGATTTCAAAATTGAACACGTCCCTTTTCATCCACCTGTGCCTGCGCTGGATACGGACGCTGAGGCAAATATCGTTCACCTGATGAAAAAACTAACGGGCAATCACGATCTCGACGCAGTTTCATACGCAGCAGAAGCAGGACAATTTGCGCAAGCAGGCTACGAAAGTATTATCTGCGGGCCAGGTTCCATTGCGCAAGCCCATCGCGCGGATGAGTTTGTCAGCAAAGCACAGTTGGAACAAGGAGTAGCTATGCTGGAAGCTTTAGTCGAAGAACTGACTGTATAATGTGAATAACGGCTTTACGCATCTCCATTTTTTTAACATTTACCTCAAATACGGTTCAGGTCAATACAAGGAAATCACGCAACAAGTATGCTTAGTAATTTTCTTCGGACATACTTGTTGCGCGATCTCAAGAAACTCACTAATATCTAAGAATTTAGTAACGCCTTACTGTATAAGATGAAGAAGTTTACTCGTCGTTCGGGTGTATAAATAACATCTTTTAAACTTGATAATTGAATTGTAAATATTATGAGAATTTACTTATTAATCATCACCTCATTACTCGTTTCAAAGATGACAGCACAAGACCCTGACCGTCAGTTCTACACCGCCAATCA
>JBCDKV010000886.1:0-1666 GCA_038746215.1 Bacteroidota bacterium
CGAAAATTGAGCAACAAGTATGCTTACTAATTCTCTTCGGACGGAAACACAAATTTCAACTTATTTTTTTGAAGAAAAATAAGTTGAAATTTGTGTTTCCGTCCATAAAAAACCTTTGGGCATACTTGTTGCGCGATCTCAAGCACTTTACTCAATTACAAAGCTTTAGCAAAGCCTCGCTACATGAAATGGAGTATTTTTTAATTTGTAGTCAGCCAATCGACTCCTCACTGCTAGCATCTGGCTCCTAGCCTGCCTTTTACCAAGCAGGAAAAAAAGCATCTTCAAAGTGCCTAATGTCAGCTTGCTGGTCTTGGTGCAATACAATTCCGATAATATCAAAGCGAATCTCCCATTCGTGATTGATCTTTTCCATGTAAACGTGTGCTGCGTCAATCATAAACTGCTCCTTTTTTTCTGTCACGAAGGCTTCGGGTTCGCCAAAGTAGGTGTAGCTGCGTGTTTTCACCTCTAAGAAAACCAAGATTTCACCATCCATTGCAATGATGTCTACCTCCGCTCGGCTGAAACGCCAATTTTGTTCCAGTATTTGATAGCCTTTTTTTTCCAAGAAGTCAACGGCTAGCTGTTCACCTTTTTCACCAATCTTTTTGTTCTTCGACATATGTTCACCAATTTTGTTTAATACCTTGATTCTACGACGATTTTTTCAGCTCATAAAGTAAAGCTTTCCTTTTTAAATTTCCACTAGGCATCTGCTGGTTTGATATTATGCTCCGACAATAAAGTGAAAAGCTTCGGTTTTAATTTAATTTCCAAAAGATAATGTCAAGTTAGTGGATAAACTTGTCGTACTTTTGCCGCCCTTTGGAACGAGAGATAAACAAATTTGTAACTTTATTTATCTACCATTCCTTATACTTGGCGAAATAAAATAGATGAACAAAATAGCACAAATCATTACCCAGATCAGAAGCCAAAGTCCACTGGTGCACAACATCACCAATTACGTTGTGATGAACAATACTGCTAATGCTTTGCTAGCAGTGGGGGCTTCGCCTATCATGGCACATGCGATAGAAGAAGTGGAAGATATGGTCAATATTTCTGCTGCGCTGGTCATCAATATGGGGACATTGAGCGAAAAATGGGTAGCTAGCATGCTTTTAGCCGCAAAAAAAGCGAAAGCAAGCGACACTCCCTTTGTATTCGATCCCGTTGGTGTGGGGGCTTCTACCTATCGAACCGAAACGGCACAAAAGATCGTAGCAAGTGCGACGCCTACTGTCATCAGAGGTAATGCTTCTGAGATTATGGCGATGGCGAAATTGACGCAATCGACTAAGGGCGTTGATAGCACGATGGCAACCAAGGATGCAGTGGAAGGTGGTAAGCAATTATCGAAACAACTGGGCAATACCATCGTCATTAGCGGGACGGAAGATTTCATTATCACTGGTGAGCAAGTGAGTCGTATTGCTAATGGCAGTCCGCTGATGGCGAAAGTGACGGGTATGGGCTGTACGGCTACCGCAATCGTGGGCGCTTGTTTGGGCGTGACATCTGATACGCATCAAGCGGCGGTGGCAGCTATGGCAATCATGGGCATCGCGGGAGATATGGCAGCGGCGATTTCTAAAGGATCGGGCAGTTTTCAGATGAATTTCTTGGACAGTTTGCACCAATTATCTGCGGAAATGATCGA
>JBCDKV010000887.1:0-1664 GCA_038746215.1 Bacteroidota bacterium
AAAGTTGAGCTGAAATAGCTACCAAGTATGCTTCCAACTCCATAAATAGTAGCAGGCAAGCGTGGAGTAAGGACGCCATGCCCCACCAATCGCTTGCATTTCGCGCATCAAACTACGACCACTGGTTTTCAACTCATACAAACGTTGCATCGTATGCTGAATGGCTAGATCTTTTACGGGCAGCACATCCGCACGATTTAAGCAAAACATCAAAGTCATTTGCACTGTCCACTCCCCGATTCCCTTGATCTGCGTCAAATCTTTAATGATGGTTTCGTCGTTATCTGTTCGCCAGTCTTTATTGAATAATTGGTGCTCGGTAAAAAATTGTGCTACGTTTTGTACGTATTGCGCTTTTTGACGGGACAGGCTAGCTGAACGGAGCTGTTCAGCATTGAGTTGTAGCAGGTGTTCAGCGTGTGGATACTGATCTTCAAACAAATCCAAAAATCGGCTTTGCATGACCGCTGCCGCCTTCACCGAAACCTGTTGTGCAATGATGGAGCGCAGCAGATGAAAATAGACATCCCCCTGTTCATCAGGCTTCCAATGATAGTCCAATTCGACGGTATCTATCAGTGTTTTGAGTTTTGGGTCTCTAATGAGATGATCTTTAGCTTGAGTAATCATTCAATACCTAATTAGTAATGCAAATAACGGATAAAATTTTATCCTTTGATTTCAAGTGTTGACAAAGATTTAGAGCATGTTTGGAGTACTATCTTCCTGTAAACAAGCTCTTACTAAATTCCTGAAATCTTGCTTCATCCTTTCTCACTGGCTTTTTGCAATCAATATCCTAATTTCATCGAATAAAATATCTTCGTCTCCCATTCGATATTTTCTCTTATGATAGACAATCTCTCCATCTTTATCTAGCAGAAAGGTTTGTGGCAAGCCATTCAGTCCGTCGGGCATGATGTATCGGAATTGACGCTCAAAATCGAAGTAGGCTTCAAACTGCCACGCTTTCTTTTTGACGTGTGGTGCAAATTGATGGGCATACTTTGGCATCTCCATAGAAATTGCGTAGAAATTGAAGTCTGCTTCTTTTGTCCAACTGTCGTACTTTTTGTGGATAGCAGCTAATTCATACTGGCAAGGCACACAGGTAGTCATCCAAAACAGCAAAACGGTCGGTTTTCCATTTTGAGCAAACAGTTTTGAGGAATTGATCGTCTCCCCCGATACCGTTTTCAAGTCTACTTCGTAGGGATATTGCGGTTTTGCTTGTTGTTTGAAAGTATAGGTTTTGCCATTTACCTTGATGGTGCGATAGCCCGTTGTCTGTTCCTGTGCTTGTAAGCTGAATACGAAACATCCAAGGACGATGAGTAAGATAATGTTCTTCATAAGAATTAGATTTTAATAAGAGCTAGACTACTGGACATTAGTGCAAAACAAACCACTAAGTAACGGACGAAAAATAAGTTCCACATTTTGACCGAGCAGATTTTGTTCTGATACAAGGCAAAAAACGTAGGAATCCTTTTGGCTGGCGAGGCTTTTTAACACAGTAGCGGGGCAAAAGATGCCGTCACAAATCGGGAAGTTATTATTTGATCGTTACTAAGGCACTAAGAAAACTAAGATAATTTACTAAAAATCAGGTCATAATATTTATGTGTTTCTATGTGACTATGTATTGAAAATTAAAAATGTCC
>JBCDKV010000888.1:0-1664 GCA_038746215.1 Bacteroidota bacterium
CTATCTTCCTGCAAACCAATATTTTACGAACTTGACTTTGAAAATAATCGCTCGTTTATCTCGATAAAGTCGCTATTATTTGCTTCGTCAAAACCGTAAACTCTTGATTTACAGTTCGATCCTACTCCAAACAAGCTCTAATTTAGCAAAAGGTGTAAGCCAAACCATTCCTGATTCAAATTTACACGATAAGACATGAACCGATTTTTTCCCATAATTGCAATAGCCATGCTAATCGCATCCTGTCAAAAAAAGGAATTGGTACCGATAGCAGACCATGAATTAGCTACTGCTTGGGCGGATATGACGCTATACATCACCAAGCATACGCCTGCCAATTCCCCAACTTTTGCCTCCAGATGTTTGGGCTACATCGGACTGACTATGTACGAATGTGTGGTGCATGGTGATACACAATACCACTCTTTGGTTGGGCAACTCAATGAATTGAATGCGCTGCCCAAACCAGATGCTAGCGAAACTTATGACTGGCGCATTGCGCTGAATGCTGGACAGGCGAGTATTCTAAAAAATATCTACATCCAAACCGCCGATAGTAATAAAGTACGGATTGATTCACTTGAACGCGCCATATTGGATAGGCTATTGTTGGAAGAACAAACGGAAGCACTCACGAAACGATCTATCGCTTACGGACAAGCGGTAGCGGAGCGTATATTTGAGTGGTCAAAATCGGATGGTGGGCATCGGGGCTATTTGCGTAACTTTGATAAAAGTCTGACTTTTCCAAATTTACCTGGCGGCTGGAAACCACCACTCTACGCACAATCCTTCAGCCATCATCCACTACATCCGCATTGGGGCAAAAATCGGACATTCCTCAGCGCGAATGCGCTATTGTCTACTCCCGAAATGATTCCTTTTGATACCGCAGCATCTTCTGCCTACTACCAACAGCACTTGGCGGTCTACGAAAAAGAAAAAATATTGACGCAAGCAGAGAAAGAAGCTGCCATATGGTGGAGCGACGATCCCGATGAGACTTTTTCGCCAGGCGGACATTCGTACTACATAGCCAATGGAGTGGTGAAAGCAAAGCAGCCTGAACTCATAAAAAGTGCTGCCACTTTCGCAAGAGTTGGTATATCTATCGCAGATGCTTTTATTTTGTGCTGGAAGTGGAAATATTATTTTTTCTCGGAACGCCCAAATACCTTTGTGCCTAAGTTTATCGACGAAACTTGGGAGTCCTTTTGGCCCGATCCACCTTTCCCTGCTTTTCCTTCTGGTCATGCGGTGCAGGCAGGCGCAGCCGCCCAAGTACTGATTGGTTTGTATGGCAATAGTTTCCAGTTCACGGACAATGCACATCTAGGAAGAGAACGCGACGAACTCCGAGAAACTGATTTTATTCCACGGCAATTTAATAGCTTTTGGGAAGTCGCCGAAGAGACCGCCGAGTCCAGATTTTACGGAGGCATCCATACCGAGCAAGACAACAACAGAGGGCTAGAAAAGGGGAAAGCCATTGGGGAAAATGTCAATCAGTTGAATTGGAATAGCTAAGGAATGGGATATAAATAAATTTACAAATTTTGAGGCAGTCATTTTTTCTTAATCAAGGCATAAAAACCGCGCATAGCCTATGTTCTGTAAGGCTTTTTATAACGATGAGTAAGGAAAAAAGAGCAAGTCAAAATGTA
>JBCDKV010000889.1:0-1641 GCA_038746215.1 Bacteroidota bacterium
ATTTTGATCGACGGCGGTTTCCCCAAAGAAGTTGATGTTTTTGTAGATATAGGAATAATCCAAACTCATGTTCGACCAACGATCGCTTCTAAAAAAGAACAAATTGTAAGGTTGCGCCCTGGGAATCAAAGCACGATTGAAACGGTCGTGTATGGCATTAAAACCAATGTGCCAATTGCGCTGTCGATATTTGATATTGCCACCTGCACTCAGTTGCCGAACCGTGTTTTGTTTACTGATTTCATTTAAATTTCGATGAAAACCCGTATTCAGTAAAGAAGTAAACCCGATAATTTCATCCGCAAAGCCGTCCAGCGTATCTCTTTCCAAAGCATTACCATCGCTAGCCCGATAGGAGGCAAAAGCCGTTGCTTCCCAGTGATCGCCCATAGCAAAAGTCGCACCACCACCTCGCAAAAATCCAAATTCACTTACCGAAGTATAGGGACGCAAAGTGCGAGTAGTTTTTTTGATGTCCATCACCAAATTACTCTTTCCGTAGCCGTAGCCCGAATGAATAATCAAGCCTTGCCCTAGACTCACGGCATAATCGCCCAGTGCCACCGCACGTATATTTTTGTTGTAATCTTTCAGGAAAATATGTGCAGAATAAAAGTCAAAGCCTTCGTTTTTATTGACGGAACGGAAAAAGGGTTCACCTGGGTCTTTTTCGGCGGTGATACCGTATTGAAACCGATTTTCGTAGCTGTGTTTATAGCGAAGATAAAAACGATTGGGATCGCCTAGAAAACGACTCGTCGGACTCACCTCGTCCGTAAAGCCTCGTTCCAACTGCAAACGTCTTTGCCAGCGTAGGTACAACTCATTGCTGCCACGCCGCAACATCTGGTCGAGTGGAATTTGGTAATCATCCACCGCATTTTTTAAAGTGACAAATGGTAGGATAAGCTGGATGGTAGCCGCATCGAAGGAAGGAATTGCTTGAAGTTCGTAGAGCGCGAGTAAGTCTCCCGTCCTCGCCCTGTGGTTCAAAAAATTGGAGATTTGCACAGGTGTCAACAAACCCAATTCTTCCAAATCTCTTTGCGTTGCACTGTTTAGTCCAATTGGGTGCTCTAAATAATACTCTAAATATTCGTAAGCCGTATTGAAATCAAACTCTCCTTCTGCACCCACATTTTGTAGCAAATCCTCCAATAGCACCTTGGTGTCTGTATCTATTTCCGAAGCTGTCGTTCGGTCAATTTGTGCAAACGTAGTCAAGCTGATGAAGCAAAAAAGAAGACACAGACTAGTATTAGAAATTGACATAAGTAGAGAATCAGATTTAGTAAGTACAAGGATACTTTTAAGTATATGAAAAGTAAGTAATAAATGGGTAAGTTTATCTATTCACTTTGCAATATCATCTTTGTCCAAGAGGGACACCCAAATTGTTAATTTTTATTCAGGCGTGTACGAAGTCTTAAGCAACACTTGTAACAAGTCCTAGTAAAGCTCCTGAAATCGCGCAACAAGTATGCTCAATTTTCTTGCATTGACTCAGACTGTGTTCTGTCAAAAAAATGAGACTTCATGCACCCCTAATTTTACGATTCAGATAAACATATCCAAATTTTAATCACTTCTAACTATTCAGGTAAATATGCCGATAAATGTAGCGATTTTTATGCAGTAGAA
>JBCDKV010000890.1:0-1635 GCA_038746215.1 Bacteroidota bacterium
GGAAGAGGTGAGGATGGAGTAAGATTAAACAAATTTTCGCAGCTTAAAATGACGGTGCAATTTACTATTGCGCCGTCATTTTTTCTTTTGGATATAGTAAACCTGTACTTCCAAACCTCTCCTGCGTACGAGAAGACATTCTTTTTATCCCCACAATTGTAACAAGGGCAATAGGTATTTTTTTTCAATTAGTGCATATTGCTCTGCCTCATCTAAATCTTCCAGTGCACGATCTAGCTTCTCCTGCTGTTCAGGACTTAACCTTAGAGCATGTGTGGGATGACTTAGAGTTTTAGACAAGAAGTGACATTGAGTTTTAGACATAATTATGTTAATTGAGTTCTTTGAAAATTAAGAATAAACAATATTCCAGAGCGCATTGTATGATATGGTACATTTTTGGATTCTAATTTGCTTGCCATTGGCATCAAAAATGACCCAAGCTCGCTTTTTAGCATCCAATTTGATACTGACAATTTGATGCTTGTAGTCTATTCCAACTGAAAAGCGTTGTGCATATAAGCTAATCTGCCCACTGGAAGAGACTTTTCGCTGCCAAGCTCCTTTAGCAAGAAAAATAAATACTCGATTGAGTTTAAAATCTGCTGGATTCCATTCCTTAGTAGTGTGTGCAAGCTTGGGAAAAATTTCAATTCGTTTTTGATGTCCCAATCGGCGAATAGGAAAATGGTAATTATAAAATTCAGCTTCTTTCCATAATCGCATTTGTAGGTCCTGAGCATTTTTACAGTTCGCAAAGTCTGTCCACTTTGCCATTACCCCCTGGTTGCGTTCTACTTTGGCGTTATCCTGTGGTGTAGCAGGTGGATTCCAAATGACTTTGATGCCCAATCCTACTAGCCAGAGTGCCAGTGGTGGTACTGTTTCCAGTAAAGGGTCACCAAATGGTCTGCCATTATCAACTTTTATACACCTAGGCACACCGTGATTTTTAAATATGCTAATCAGTTCTGTCTGAACCATTTTGAGGGGAACTTCGCATATTTTCTTATAGGGAAAAAACAGGCGGTGAAATCACCGTTCCTGAAAATTCATCTACTACATTGAGCCAGCAGGCTTTTTTACCATCTAAAAGCTGCATTTCTTCTTTGGCATCAATCTGCCAAATTTCATGCAACTTTTTCGCCCATTTATGAGGAGTAGGTGGCAAAGTCGAACGCAGGCGAGGCGTGATTTGGCTATTCCAATGAAACCAGCGCGTGAAAGTGCGATAATGCGGAAGCGACAATTCAGGACGCAGCAATTGCATATAAGCACGGATTTTTTCTGCTCCCCAGCTCGGATGCCAAGTGCGCAAACAGCGAACTGCGCGATAGATAAAATCTCCTGCCCGCGGTCGAACTTTACCGCAATACTCGTAATCAGGATGTAAACTAGCTCCTGATTTTGACTTGTCTAGTATATTATATATCGTCTGACGACTAAGACCATATTCTCTTGATAGCTCAAGCGCGGATGAGCCTGTTCTATGACGCAACACAACTTGTTCGCGTATTGCCATTGGTACTGCTCTTGGCATAGTTTGTTGTTTATTCTGATTTTCAAAGAACTATTTTACAAAAAGTGTCTAAAACTTTATGTCACTTTCTGTCTAAAACTCTATGTCATCCGACA
>JBCDKV010000891.1:0-1629 GCA_038746215.1 Bacteroidota bacterium
TACGCCCGTCATTGTCACTCGAAATGGAGTGTTGCGGGACGAGTGCTGTCTTAGATTTTAAGAGTAAGAAAAGTGAAAGCAGCAAGAAAAAAATCATAGCACCTTCAAAATGTAAATTCTCACTGATTTCTACGATAATCAAAGGATTGAGTGCATAGATCAATGTCTTACGCTGCGCTACCCCAAAGAGTGGAAGTAATCGTAAGAGTAGAAAGATATTGCCACATTCAAAAGCGAAAAGGAATAACTTCATCACAAAGGCACTGCCCCAAATGCTTTCGGGAAACAGCCAAGTAGCGACAAAAAAAGTGAACTGGGCAACGGGCGGATAGATGGTGTAGTAGTTAGGAGAGTTGAGTTGCTGAAATAAGGCTAAGTTGATACCTGCGGGGGGAGTGGGTTGCTCAATGTAGTAGATAGGAAGTTGCGTAAAAGGATTGATGCCGTTTTGAATCAATCGACCGTCCCAAATGAAACGATACACATCATCGGAGAGATTTGGAATACCGAACAACAGCACGAACCGCAGCAATATCGCTAAACCAATCCAAAACTGTAGCTTTCGCCCTTTCAGATCGAGCGTCGGACGTGTAATGATCCAACTATAAAGCCCGAAAAATACTACAAAAACGGGTAAAAACTGCCAAAAATCATCTTGTTGAACAAAATAACCGAGATAGAGTGTACAAGCAATCAAGATCGATCCGATAAGCAATCGCTGTGCATTGGTATTAGATTCCTTTTTGCTCACGTTCTATTGATTTGTAAAAGTGGCTTTGTTTATTTGACCATTACTTATCGACAATTTCCCAAAAAAAGCCTACTTTTGCAGCCCGAAAATACAAAAGGACTAAAATTAATCATTTTTGGGGATTGAGTATTAAATTATCTAATTCAATTACAGCGGCGTGAAACTAGCTAACAGCCAAATGCTAAGCACCGCTTAAATGAAAAAGAGCCAAATGCCAATCATCAACTAATAGCTAATAATCATGCAAACAGTAGCACTGAGTGGTGGCGAAAGAACCACACTAGGAAAAAAAGGAACGAAAGATATTCGTAAGCAAGGATTGATTCCCTGCGTGATGTACGGAGGAGATGAGATATATCATTTCACGACCACCGCTAATGATGTAAAACCTTTGATCTACACCCCTGACTTCAAACTGGCAGAAGTAGGCATAGATGGTAACACCCACAAATGCATTGTTAAGGATGTACAATACCATCCCTTGACAGATGCCATTCTACATATTGACTTCTTGAAATTGGAAGATGGCAGACCCGTGAAAGTAGAATTACCGATTCGCTTTTATGGTGATTCCCCTGGTTTGAAAGTTGGTGGTAAATTATTGCAGAACCTACGCCGCATCAGAGTGAAGACCACCCCAGAATACTTAGTCGACGAACTCAAAGTAAATATCGATGGCTTAGAATTGGGACAAGCCGTTCGAGTGAAAGACGTGGATGTGATTGAGCATATGGAGGTAATGGTAGACCCAGCAACACCAGTTGCAGTAGTAGAAGTACCAAGAGCATTGAGATCGGCTACGGCAGCCGCAGAAAAAGAAGGAGGTGCAGTAGCAGCAGAAGAACCAGCAGTCTAAGGTAAAGGCGCTAAGGTGATGA
>JBCDKV010000892.1:0-1623 GCA_038746215.1 Bacteroidota bacterium
ATTCCACCAACTTCAATACCTCCTCCACAATCTTCCTAGTCGCATCAGGTTGCGCTAAAGTTTTCAAATTTGTGCCCAACTGTTGTCTTCGATCCTTATCTTTCAATAAGTCCAAAGCAGTTGGCAAAAGGGTCGCTTTGGCTTCGCGGTCTTTCACCAAAACTGCTGCTGCTTTGCTCGAAAGAGCTTGTGCATTTTTAGTTTGATGATCTTCGGCTACATTGGGCGAGGGTACTAAGATCGCAGCTTTACCCACCATAGACAACTCTGAAATCGTCAATGCACCTGCTCTGCCAATGATGAGATCGGCTAAAGCGTATGCCAAATCCATGCGATCAATGAATTGATGTACCTTCACATTGGGTAGATGAGCCGCAGCGGTCTCTTTCATCTGATCGTAGTAGGATTTACCCGTTTGCCACAACAACTGCGCATCCATTGTTTTCAGCAATTCGACTTGCTGCGAAAAGGATTCATTGATGGTTCTTGCGCCCAAACTACCACCAAAGGCAAAAATGATCGGTTTTTTATCCTTCAGCCCAAAGTAAGACAGGGCTTTCGCTTTCTGATCTTTCAAATCTGCGATGTCATTGCGTACTGGATTACCCGTCAAAACGATTTTTTCAGCTTTGAAAAAGCGATCCATACCATCGTAGGCGACGCAAATAGTATTGGCTCTTTTGCTCAATAATTTGTTGGTAATTCCGGGATAGGAATTTTGTTCTTGCAGCAGGGTCGGAATACCTTTTCGAGCAGCAGTGTAAATCAGCGGCCCGCTGGCATATCCACCTACACCGATGGCTACATCTGGCTTGAAGCGTTTGAGAATACTACTTGCCTTCACCAAACTACTCAATAAGTTGAAAGGCAGGGTGATATTGCGAAATTTGCGCTGCCGATCAAATCCACGAATATTCAAAGCTTTGATGGAATAGCCCGCTTTCGGTACTTTTTCCATTTCTATTTTTCCCTTCGCCCCGACAAATAATATTTCTGCATCGGGTTTTGCCGCTTTGATACCATCAGCGATAGCAATTGCGGGATACACGTGTCCGCCACTTCCACCGCCACTGATAATTACTTTCATGTTTCTTGTCTTTCTACGTATTTACTGACACTCAAAATGATGCCAAAAGCAACGCAAGTGAAAAGCAAAGAAGTTCCACCCAAACTAATCATCGGTAGCGTCAATCCCGTCACTGGAATCAAATCTACTGCGACTGCCATATTCATCAAGGCTTGTATGACTAGCATCGAACTAATGCCCATCGCCAACATCGCACCGAATGTTTTAGAGCTTTTGGTAATCAATTTTGCGACTCTCACGAACAGCAAGAGGTACAAAAACATCACAAAAAAGCCACCGACTAAGCCGTATTCTTCCAAAATGATCGCATAGATAAAATCGGAATAAGCTTGCGGCAAAACGTGTCTTTGAATACTATTGCCTGGTCCCAAACCAAAATATTCGCCATTGGCAATCGCAATTTTCGCTTGCTGTACCTGATAAGGTTCTTCTACCAATCTAAATTCGTCCAAGCGTTTGATCCAAGTAGACGTGCGCCCAAACACGTCGGGATAAACATCGCCTAGCATGTAAATGAGTGCGAAAACGACAATGCC
>JBCDKV010000893.1:0-1617 GCA_038746215.1 Bacteroidota bacterium
CAGTTGGCATTTCTTTTGGCAGATAAAGTGCCAACGGGAAACGAGCTTTCAATCCATTGCCTAAATCAGCAGTAAATAATTCATTGCCTTCTGCATAGTGCGAAAAGAGCGCACCTTCCTGATGACCTTCCGTGTTCTGAATGTGTAAAGCATTTTTCTTTACCGTGTACTCATATCCAAAACCGTCCACTTCCCAATATCTAGGCGTTCCATCAGCTTTGACATTGTCACTTTCAAATGTTGTATTTTCGATGCGCACTTCCTTCCATCCATCTTCTGCTTCCAATTCCATTTTAAGGTCATCTATCGAAGCTGCGCCTAGCCCTAGCATTTGTATAGTCAAATAGCCTCGTAATGTGCCTTCTTCAAAGCTGTCTTCTAAGCGAAAATCATTCCAGTCGCTACTATCAATCAGCAATTTGTAGCGATTGGTTGCTCGTGATCTAGTGTAGGTGATGACTTGAATCTGTGCCTTAGCATTAGGCGTAGCTTTTCCTTTGACCGACAATCTGAATTTTTTACCACTCAGATTACTCAAATCAGGATAGATAGACAAGCCATGAGCAGCCGCTTTATTCGGATCAATTCGCCCCAGTCGGACGCTTCTGTACATATTGCGCTCACTGTGTTCAAAACCTTTGTGTTGCCAAGTGACCAATACGGACTGGTCTGTTTGGACGGGTAGATTCAGCTTTTTCGGTGCTTCGTCGATCTCGTAGATTTGTAGCGTAGGTGCGATGGGGACAAATAATTCTTCTAAGGTCTTTTTCAACTCATTGCCTTTTTCTATATCACGAACTTGCTCAATGCCGTGATAGAGCAATCTATCCCAATCTACCGTAGCGGCTTCATCGCTAGGATGAAAATAGCGGATGTAGCCGTAGAGTTTGGCAAAGGATGCTAGATTATTGTTTGGAACAGACTGGGGATAAGCGGAATAAGAGAGGAGTAGTAAAAAGAGCGATAGGCGAAGTTTCATCTTATTTAATCGTTGGTGATGCAAAGAAGCTTGATTTTATACATGATCTAAAAACGATAAGGACATGGATTTCGTTGTTTCAAGTTCTGAAATAACGAAATCCACATCTATCTACTCGCAGCAAAATAATTTTTGTAAATAGGTGATAGCACTTCTTCTTCTTTCAAGCCCTTAGTCTATATCTCGTTTAGGTGTGTACGGAGTTTTTTTAGTGATACCTGAGAAAAATTTTAGCAAAGCTCCTAAGATCGCGCAACAAGTATGCTCAAAGGGTTTTTATCAAGGCAATCGCAAGAAAATTTTTTCTGTTTATGATATTGATATGTTTATTTATTTAACTGATAATAATTGACCAGAAAAGCAAAATCAAGGGAATCTGTGCAATGAACAGATCAACAATTCAACGAATAAACAAAGTCTAGCTTTTAACGATTGCCATAATAAACTTGTCAAAAGATTGGTACATAATTTTTTTACGCTATATTTGTATGGTTAAATCATATTAGTAACGGACAAAAAATAAGTTCCTCATTTTGACCGAGCAGGTTTTGTTCTGATACTACTCAGCAAAAGGGATGCAAGGGTTCCCTTTTCTGAGTCTAACATAGGAATCCTTTCGGCTAGCGAGGCTTTTCAAC
>JBCDKV010000894.1:0-1615 GCA_038746215.1 Bacteroidota bacterium
CTGTCCAGAAGGCCTCCCAAAATTAAAATTTTTTCGAAGTAAAAATTTTAATTTTATGATTAGATATGGATGTTTCTACGTATGTAAATTTAGTTTGTGTGCGTTACTGAGAACTTGTGTGGAAATTGCTAAGTTGGTTCGCAAACAAGCTCTAAGCCTTTAATTAAACAATTGAAATGAACGCTGACGATAAACAAACCGATATCATTGAACGCCTACGAGTGGGTGATAATGCAGTCATTAAAAGTATGTATAAAGACTATTTCGCCTACTGTGCTAGCTGCGTTTTAAACAACAATGGCACGCAAGAGGATGCTAGGGAAATTTTCCAAAAGAGCATGATCGTTTTATTAGAGAAGGCTCGCGATCCTAGCTTTAGCATCAAACATACGGTGAAATCTTATCTGTATGCCATCACGCGAAATCAGTGGTTCAAAGAATTGAAAAGGAGTGGAAAGATGACCACTATGGTGAATGAGGAGGGTAAAGATATGGAACTGATCGATGATGATAGCGCACTATTGATGAAAAAAGAGCAAGAGGAACGGCTTCAGCAAATCCATGAAGTCATGCAGCGGATTAGTGCAGAATGTCAAAAGCTATTGCAGCTTACTTTTTTTAAGAAAATGAAAGATAAAGAAATTGCGCCTTTGATGAATTATTCTTTGGTTTTTGTCAGGAATAAAAGGCGAAGGTGCATCAAGGGCATAAAGGGACAGTTGGGTGTCGGTTAAGTCTTGATTTTTTACTAGGTGCGTATGAAGTTTTAAGCAATGCCTGAGATAAATCATTAGTACAGCTATTGAGATGCGCCTCCTGATTTTTTACCTTAAAAATAAAGTGATATGGACAAAGAATTTGATTACACACAGATAGAAAGCTACGTAAAAGGCGAGCTGCCAGCGCAAGCCCGTCAGAGCTTTGAAGCGGAGATTGCCAAGGATGAAGCTCTTGCACAAGAAGTGCAGCTTTATCAAGACATCGCTCAGGTAGCTGAGTGGCAAGGGCTGTTTGAGGAAGCAGCAAAAGAAATGGAGCAGCAGGAACACGGAACTTCCTCAGAGAGTGCAAAAGTCATTCCACTCGCGCCTAAAAAAAGAGCCACCCCCATTAGACGCTATCTTTCTTTAGCAGCTTCCTTAGCCGTATTGGTTATCGCAGGTATTTTTCTTTGGCAAAACCTCAATCGTGCGGGTCAAGATTACTTCGCGGAGTATTATCAAGCCTACCCTAACGACATAGCACCGATCACGAAAGGAGAGGCGGTTTCGCTCACGGATTTAGCGCAAGCCTTACAAACTTACGAACGCCGAGAGTACGCAGCAGCCCTACGCCTTTTTGAGGCTTTACCTACCCAAAGCGATACGACCCGCTTTTATCGAAGCATGATTGCTTTGGAACTGGAAGATCCCGCAACTGCGATTCAAAATCTAGCTGCCATCCGTCAGAACACGACTTCTACTTTCCAGCAAGCCGCAGCGTGGTATTTGACACTGGCTTATTTAAAGCAGGGGGACACCGAAAATGCTCAAGCTATTTTGAATACCATCACTCAAAATGAGCGACATCTGTTCTACAGCAGGGCTTTGGAATTGCAGGAGCAGTTGAATTGAAA
>JBCDKV010000895.1:0-1606 GCA_038746215.1 Bacteroidota bacterium
GAGTATTTGAATACTCTTTGCTCAGCATCCACTTCTAAGATAGTTTCTAGCATATTTCCTTGCGCTGTAGTACAAATCCTTTTTGCTCCTTCGCCTTCTCCTTCAAGTTGACAAGTTGTGATTACAGGAAGCCATTTATCAATGCCTTCGCCCGTTTTTATATGTTCCCACACCTTTTCAGATGAAGCATGAATCAGGTGTGATGTTTTTACTACTTTTTTCATTACTTCTATTTTGAGAAATCATACTTGATTCCTTGATGATCTAATTTTTTTCGCTCTGATGCACCGATAGTGCATTGTCCAGCAAAGTAGCACAAGATGCACTTTGCAGATAGCACGGTTCCAAATTGGGCAATTGCAAAAACACCCAGCAGCAGCGTATATAAAAGATTTGTTTTGAAAAAGTAGATGGCTCCTATTATAGCTAATACACCAACAATAGTTCTAATCATTCGGTCTTGCCAGCCGATGTTTCGATTATAGGAATAGGTAATTCCTTTAAGAAAATAATTCATGTTGAATCAATTTTTAGTTGTGTAATACTACTGATACAACAGAATCATTGAGGTGTGACAAAAAGGTAAGATTTTTATTTACGTTTGGTGCGATAGGGAGCTTTTGAATGGTGCTATATACTCCATTTGGGATAAAAAAGTGCATTTTATTACGTTAGTATTTCTAAGTGCAAACTATTACTTGTACGTTCAAATTTAGCGGTAAATGATGTGAACAAAACCTATCTTTTTTCAAAAATGAAAGCACTTTTTCACCCCGTTTGCAGTATAAGTTCATTTTTTTGAAAACGGAGTTTTTCATTTCTCCTCTAAACAAAAAATAGACAAGGCAGTAAATTAACGATTCACTGTCTGCTTACCACTCAAATCGCTTTATTTTTAAGCCTAGTCCTACCTAACAATTCGATAAAACAATAAAACAATGTTTACATTAAAGCGCTGGATCACCCTTTTTGCCTGTAATGCCATTATAGTACTTGGAACAGCACAAGACTGGGAGGGGATTCCCGTTCCAGCTAGCCCAGGCGCAGGAATGGTTTGGGAACTACAAGAAGCAGTTTCTGACGATTTCAACTACGATTTTGAGGGAACATCTTCCGTAGCAACCATCGGAGGAAAATGGACGAATTTCTACCACAACACTTGGACAGGACCTAAACCAACTGTCTGGAAACGCGATCATGTTTTTGTGGAAGATGGTAATATGAAAGTACGATCCAGCAGACGTCCTGGCGACTTTGTAGAGGTGAATGGGCAGCGTATGGCAGCTACCAATCTAGGTTGTGCGACTTCTACCCGTAGGGTGCAATATCCCGTCTACATTGAAGCCAACGTCAAAATTATGAATTCTGTCATCGCTTCCAACGTATGGCTGCTGAGTCCAGATGACACCCAAGAAATAGATATTTGTGAAGCTTACGGACATGATACTCGATGGAATAATCCGTGGTTCAACAACAAACGAATCCATTTGAGTCATCACGTTTTCATCCGCAATCCTTTTACCGATTGGCAACCCAGCGACGAAGGCAGCTTTTATACCGACGGCACGACGATTTGGAATCGAAATTACCACCGTATCGGGGTGTA
>JBCDKV010000896.1:0-1599 GCA_038746215.1 Bacteroidota bacterium
CCGAGAACAATAACACCACTACATCATCTGCGGTCAGTTCATCCTTAATTTCCATCAAAGCGGTCATAGCCGAACCACTAGAATAGCCGACGAATAAGCCTTCTTCTTTGGCTAAGCGTTTGGCATAATTGGCACTGTTCAAGTCATCTACCTTGATAAAGCGGTCAATGATGTCACGATTGACGTTGCCTGGAATGATGGATTTACCAAGTCCTTCTACCTTGTAAGGGCGAATTTCTCGCTCATCAAATTCACCAGTTTCGTGGTATTTTGCCAAAACTGAACCGTAAGCATCCACCCCAATGATCTCCACTTTTTCGTTTTGATCTTTCAAAAAACGCCCAGTTCCTGAAATGGTACCACCCGTGCCAGCACAAGCAATGAAGCGCGTAATTTTACCTTTTGTCTGATTCCAAATTTCTGGTCCCGTGCTGTGGTAGTGTGCTTCTGAATTGCCTAGATCAAAGTTTTGATTCAAATAGTAAGCATCAGGCTCTTTTCCCATTCTTTCCGCCATATTAATGTAGTACCTAGGATCGTCTTTTCCCACCGAAGGACAAACAATTACCTTTGCACCCAAAGCTTCTAGTGCTTGTATCTTTTCTTTGGAAGTTTTCTTTTTGGTATAAAAAACACATTGATAGCCTTTTACGGCACTCACCATGGCGATTCCAAATCCAGTATTGCCTGAAGTGGCTTCCACTATTGTACCACCTGCTTGCAGTTTTCCTTCGCGCTCCGCCTTTTCGATCATGTAAAGCGCGATGCGATCTTTTGCCGATAGCCCAGGATTCATTCCTTCTATCTTTGCGTAAACTTTTGCGGGAATATCTTTAACGAGATTATTTAGCTGAATCAGTGGTGTATTGCCAACAAGCTCCAGAATAGAATTGCATGTCTTTGCTTCCATGAAATTGCTTTTTTATGTGCTCAATCGGTGATGTAATGTACTTGCAGCAATCGTGCGAAAGTCAGTAGGTTGTTTTTCAGTAGAAGGGTGTGAGGATTTTGGAGGTCAACTAAGAATTTTGCCTTATTTGTATTTCCTATACGACAAAACAACAAATAAACATACAAAAATTCGAGCAAGAAATTTTGTTACGATTGCGTCAAAAATATGTCTTAATTTTTTACAAAAGTAAGCTATAATTTTGTAAGTGTTTGGTTTTTTTAGCTGATAAAGACGATGTTGAGTAGATTTCTATTAGAATAATGCATAAATATACTACCCTAAATTACTGATTTACAGTTTTTTGAGCTAATTGCCTTGTTCATAAAGCTCGTTTACTCGGAACAATTTATTTTTTCACCATTGTTCTACCTTTTTCGTTATATCGCAGTAAATTCACCTTTTTTTGGAAGGAAATCATATAAGTAACGATCAAATAATAACTTCCCGATTTGTGACCAAGCGTAGGTAAGGCATCCCCGCCCGTCCGCTTTGCGGTTCATTCGCTTGAATGTTCTTAACATTCACCTTTTGGGATCGCTCACTCATGCTAGCGGGTCTCTTCGTTGAAAAGATACTTAATCTTTTCTGCAAGCAACACTGGCTAAGCTCCAGCCATAGCAGTGCTGACAAACAGAGCGTGCCGCTTC
>JBCDKV010000897.1:0-1584 GCA_038746215.1 Bacteroidota bacterium
AACCCTGAGAATATGGTTATCCAAACAGCACAAGGACCAGTCTTAGCTGATTTGAGCAAAGCAGGCGAGTATATGCTAATGGTGGAAGACTTCAATGGTTG
This sequence comes from Bacteroidota bacterium, assembly GCA_038746215.1. Lineage (GTDB taxonomy): Bacteria > Bacteroidota > Bacteroidia > Chitinophagales > Saprospiraceae > JAAUTG01. Next base: position 102 of record JBCDKV010000897.1, read on the forward strand.
TACGACTAGCATAACCATTGCTTTGGAAGATGTGGAGGGTTGCCTAGAAGCGCGTTCTGTCATTACGCCAAATGGCGATGGTAAGAATGAAAATTTCATCATTCGTTGCGTAGAAGCTTATAAAGACACTCGATTGGAAGTGTACAGCCGATGGGGACATTTGGTCTATGCCGAAGATGCGTACAGCAGTGCTTGGGCAGGACAAAGCTTGGATGGTAGCATCGTGCCAGATGGCGTTTACTACTACGTTCTGATATACACCGACTTTGGTGGTGAACAGCAGCAGCAGCAAGGAACGATTACAGTATTGACAGAGTGAGTTTAGCTGTTGGCAGTTAGCTATTGGCTGTTAGCAGATCAATGATGAGAATAACGACTGTACAAATATCATTTTGCTTGACATTTGACTCAGATATAGTTCAGGTCAATATCTGCAAATTGAGCAACAAGTATGCTCCGTAATTCTCTTCGGACGGAAACACAAATTTCAACTTATTTTTTTGGAGAAAAATAAGTTGAAATTTGTGTTTCCGTCCATAAAAAACCTTTGGGTATACTTGTTGCGCGATCTCAAATACTTTACTAAGTTTCAAAATTTTAGTAGAGCTACTACTACCACAAAATGGAGTATTTTACCCGTTATTCGCATCAATGGCTGACTACTAGGATTAGAATTTGAATTCACAGGATCGCTAAGCCCTCAGGATTACCGAGCCTATTTTTACTAGCTGCTCAGTAACCACGATGGTAAAGACTTAGTAAGTTTTGTAAACTTGCTAAGTCTGGGCATACTAGTTTATAAGCGAAACGAAAACCATTATCAAAAGCCATCTACAAAACTTTCCCAACCGATAAAAAGTACAACGATGAAAAAAATATTACTCTTACTCACTGTTTTGGCGGCTAGCGTTCAACTGAAGGCGCAATTGACCGAGGAAGCCATTTTTACCCAATACATGGTCAATCATGCGCTGATCAACCCAGCAGCGATTGGTTTCTATGAAAATAGTCAAGCTTTTATGAACATTCGTTCCAGTTTACAGGGCGTCGAAGGTTCGCCAACGACTTATGCGATTTCTTACAATGGTGCAGCAGGCGACGTTTTGGGTTTGGGAGCAAATATCTTTTCAGAAAATATTGGGCAATTGACCAATTTCCGCTTTCAAGGTGGGCTAGGCTTACGCTTCAAAATTAACGATGACATCAAAGTAGCAGGTGGTCTGACGGCAGAAATCAGTCAACGTAGAATTTCCAACTCCATACTAGATAATGACTTTTATGAGCCAGGCGATGAAGTAGTTGAAGCCAATGTGGATGGCAATCGCTTTTTCGATGCTGCTTTTGGACTCTACGCTTCCTACAAAGAAAAAACCTATGTTGGAGTCAGCTTCCCCAATATGGTGGTCTCCAAATTGAATGACATCTCCACGACCGAAGATTCAACGAGTACTTTCTTGCGTTCCACGGCTTTTATTGCAGGACA
>JBCDKV010000898.1:0-1579 GCA_038746215.1 Bacteroidota bacterium
GGCTGGTGCGTACGATAGAAGCAAGAACCGGTATCGACACCCAGGATGTAACACCGCTGGCTCAGCCCTGGATGTATCTGTTTTCGCAAATTGAGCAACAAGTATGCTCCGTAATTCTCTTCGGACGGAAACACAAATTTCAAAAGTGTTAATACCACAAAATGGAGTGTTTTACCCGTTATTCGCATTAATAACTAAAGTCGAGCTAAAAGCGCATGTAAATTCATTGCTCAGCCATTACTAACACTAAATGTACTACAGAAAAAAATATGGAAAAGGCTTTACTTATCAAGATGCAAATGGCAATACCATAAAAGATCGAAAAGTACGTCGATGGATCGAAAAACTGGTGATACCGCCAGCATGGACAGCAGTAGAAATTAGTTCGGATACGGAAGCAGATTTGCTAGTCACTGGACGCGATGCAAAGTGTAGGAAACAGTATATTTATCATCCAGATTATGTGGAGCGGCGTCAGCAGCAAAAGTTTAACCGAATTGTGCGTTTTGCGAGTCGTTTGGAACGTATGCGGCGGGTGACGGGACAGCATCTGCGTGCAAAAACATACAATCGCAATAAGGTACTAGCCTGCATGGTTCGCTTGCTTGATTTGGCTTATTTTCGTCCAGGCAGTGCGAGATATACTGAGGAAAATGAGACCTACGGATTGACGACGATGCGAAGTAGGCATTTGGAAATAGAAGACGATGAACTAACCTTTCACTACATCGGCAAGTCGGGCAAAGAACAAGAGCGACAAATTGCAGACGCAAGATTGGCGAAGATCATTCAGGAACTAGACGATATTCCAGGCTACCGAATTTTTAAGTATTTTGATGAAGATGGTACGAAGCAATACGTGGATAGCACCGATCTAAATGCTTACATCAAGGAGGTGATGGGAGAAGATTTTTCAGCCAAAGATTTCCGAACGTGGGCAGGTACGATGATTGCGGCAGTTGCACTGGATGAGCTAGGCGTTTGCGATCCCAAAGATCAAAATACCATGGATGAAAGAATTCGAGCAGCCGTTGTACAAGTATCAGAAAGACTAGGTAATACGCCAGCCGTTGCCAAGTCTTCGTACATAGATCCGCGTGTGATCGAACAGTATATGGATGGCAAAACAGCCACTTATTTTAGTGAACAAATTGACCAAATCTTTGCAGTTCACGAACACTTATCCATAGAAGAATTGGGCGTGCTTTGTTTACTAAAATCGAAAATGCAAGCTACGTAAGTAAATTAATCAATTAATACAAAAACGAACACGAAGCCGCATTCGGCGTTCTATTTACGAAAACATTATTATTCATTACTCAAGTTTGGTCAGAGCTATTCATCGGATAATCAGTATCTTATGAATACAGTATTTTTCTGCATCAAGCTTTCTAAAATCAGAAATATGTTACGTTGGGCATTAATATTTTTTATAGTCGCGATTATAGCAGCCGTATTTGGATTTGGGGGAATTGCAGCAGGTGCAGCCTCAATTGCTAAGATTTTGTTCTTTGTGTTTGTTGTGCTAGCGGTCATTGGTTTGATTGCAAGCTTAGTGAAGAGAGTGTAAGGAAACTAA
>JBCDKV010000899.1:0-1577 GCA_038746215.1 Bacteroidota bacterium
AAAACCTCTGGGCATACTTGTTGCGCGATCCCAAGAGCTTTATCAAAATTTATTTCAAGTATTCCTCAAAACTTCGTAAATTCCTGATTGAGATTGGTAGCTTAAACTTCAAAAGTCTAGTATCAACTTTCTACAAAAATTGTCAAAAACGTATTAAAGGTGCAGTTAAGATAGCTGAGCCTCAGACCAAAGATATACAAAGCTTTTAGATTTTATTTAGGAAATTAAATTCTTTTTCGCTGCTAAAGTTCAAATTATATACTACGCCATCGTATTTTGTGTGAACAAAGTTTTGATGATGAATCAGCTAAAACACTTTCTTTCCATACGCTATTCGTGGCTATTTTTTATTGCTTTATCTTGCTCGCTATGCTGCTGCGAAACAGATCGAACGCCAGCGCACCCAATACTATTTGAGCAAGTGACAGCGGAAGTGACGGGCATTCATTTTTCTAATCGACTGCGAGAATCTGCTAGCCAAAATGTATTGACTTACGAATACTACTACAATGGTGCGGGCGTGGCAGTGGCAGATTTCAACCAAGATGGTTATCCTGATCTTTACTTGGTTTCTAATTTGGAAGCCAACCAGTTGTATTTGAATCAGGGCGACTTTAAGTTCAGGGAAGTGGCGAAAATAAGTGGCGTGGCGGGTGGCAGAAGTTTCGATACGGGCGTGAGTATCGTAGACATCAATGCAGACGGTCGGATGGATATTTATTTGTGTCGCTCGGGTCGATTTACTGATCCTAGTTTTCGGAAAAATGCACTTTTTGTCCACCAAGGTAATGATGAAAATGGTATCCCAATCTTTGAAGAACAAGCCGAACAATATGGATTGGACATAGCTACTTATTCGACGCAAGCCGCTTTTTTCGACTACGATAAAGATGGAGATTTAGACCTTTTCCTCATCAATCACGATATAGATACCTACGATACTTCCGATATAGAAAATCTGAGAGATCAGAGCAGCGAACTGGTGGGTGAGATGCTTTTTCGCAATGATAATCAAAGCTTTATTGAAGTGACACAAGCGGCAGGTATCGTCAACAATCGGCTTGGTTTTGGATTGGGTGTGGCAGTCGGAGACTTGAATAACGACAACTATCCCGATGTCTACGTGAGTAACGATTATTCGGGCAAAGATCATTTGTACATCAACCAAAAGGATGGCACTTTTGAAGAGAAAATTCAGGAGCTGACGCGCCAAACTTCTTTCTATTCAATGGGCAATGATATAGGAGATATTAACAATGATGGCTGGCAGGATATTGTAAATTTGGACATGGTCGCAGCGGATAATTATGGCATCAAAACCAGCATGAGTGCCATGAATCCTGCGCAATTCCAGCAGCTAGTCGACTTGGGGCAACACCACCAATACATGTTCAATTCTTTGCTGCTCAATAACGGCAAAGCGAGTCCCAAAAAAGACCCACAGTTTTCTAATATTGGGCAGCTATTAGGCATTTCTAATACCGATTGGAGTTGGGCACCACTATTGTTCGATATGGATAATGACGGTTGGCAAGACCTGTTCATCACCAACGGTATCAAGCGCAATATTCGGAACA
>JBCDKV010000900.1:0-1568 GCA_038746215.1 Bacteroidota bacterium
CACATTTTGACCGAGCAGATTTTGTTTTGATACAAGGCGAAAAACGTAGGAATCCTCTTGGCTGGCGAGGCTTTTCAACGCAGTAGCAGGACGAAAGATGCCGTCATAAATCGGGAAGTTATTATTTGACCGTTACTTAATGAGAGGGAGATGTTGTTGTTAAGTAACTAAAAATAGGTGTGATTTATTGTTAGTTATTAGGGGTGTGCAAAGTTTTTAGCAATCTTCAAAATAAGCCTTAGAAAATCCTTTGAGATCACGCAACCAGTATGCCTAGAGGTTTTTTGTGTTTCCGTCCGAAGAAACTTACTGGGCATACTTGTTGCTCAATTTTCTTGCATTGGCTCAAGCGATTTTCAAGTAAAACGCTAAGAAAGATTTAGGATTTCGTACAGCCCTAGTTAGTTATTTGATGGTAACCCTTATCGTTCAAAATGAAAGCATAGAACAATTATCGGTGCGGGCTGTTCTTGCTACTCGAATACACTTACGTCGCCGTTGTCTCCAACGATGGTGTCGCTTCGAGTTGAATTTTACGGATAGAAACACAAATTATATGAGAGAATATCAGATCGGAAATGATCCAATGCCAGAGGAGGTACAAAGACCAAGTATACTGAAAGAAGTGCGTGGAGTGAAAGAACCCTTACGATTGCTACTTAATTATCGAAGTCTTACCAAGCGGAAAATAGGCAATGGGCATCGAGTGATTGTGATACCAGGCTGGAAAGCAGATGAAAATGCGATGTTACCGATCAAAAGCTATTTGAATAAGATCGGGTTCAGCGCAGAAGATTGGGGTTTGGGAACAAATAATGGGGCTATCGAGGCGTATAGAGATGAACTGGTGAAACGCATCCGCCAAACAGCGCAGGGCGAATCCATTAGTCTGGTCGGTTGGAGTCTAGGAGGTGTGGTGGCTAGAGAAGTGGCTAGAAAGCTTCCTAAACAAATCGCGAGTGTGGTGACTTATGGTACACCAGTCATCGGTGGACCTAAATTTACGATTGGTGGTAAATATTGGGATGCATCAGAGACCAAACGTCTGAATAATCTAGCTAAGGCTTTGGACATCATCAACCCTATTCAAGTACCACTAGCGGTCATCTTTACTAAAAACGATAGCGTGGTTTCTTGGCCCGCTTGCTTGGATTATAATTCATTGGATGTCAAACACTTTGAGGTTAGCTCTACGCATCTATCGTTGGGGGTTGACCCACAGGTATGGCGCATTGTAGCGGAGCATTTGGAACAGTATCAGCAGTAGTTGAGACTCCAGTCCCAAATTGCTAGTTTTTATGAAAAATAATTAGGGCTGTACGAAGTCTAAGTTTTGTTAACATTTCACTTGAAACTAGACTGAGTCAATACGAGGAAATCGCGCAACAAGTATGCTTGGTGATTTTCTTCGGACGGAAACACAAATTTCAACTTATTTTTCTCCAAAAAATGAGTTGAAATTTGTGTTTCCGTCCAAAGAAAACTACTGAGCATACTTGTTGCGCGATTTTCTGACATTGACTCAGGCTGTTTTCTAGTAAAATATTAAGAAAAATGAGACTTTGTAC
>JBCDKV010000901.1:0-1561 GCA_038746215.1 Bacteroidota bacterium
ATTCGCCTAGCACTTCAAAAAACCGCTCAATTTGGACTAATGTCCGAGTAAAAGCGCGTTTTAGGAGGAAAATTTGGTAATTAATTCAGCTTTTTGATGATTCTTTAAGGTTTTGACACCTTTTAGGTCTCAACAGTATTGATAGTGGCATATAAACAAAAAATGCAAGCAGAGCGAGAGCAACATTTACAGTTCTTGGCCACGCAAGCACAGGAGTTAAATTTAGGCTATTAATCACAAACAATCCACACCCTACTCACCCCTCAAACTTCCCACAGGATTCGCTAGCGCCGCCCGCAACGACTGAAAACCCACCGTCAACAGCGCAACACCAATCGCGACGACACCTGCGGGCAAAAACATCCACCATTTTAAGGGAATGCGAAAAGTGAAATCGGCGAGCCATTGTTGGCAAAGCCACCACGCGAGGGGCGAAGCCAACAGCATTGCGATGCTGACCAGCAGCAAGAAATCTTTGGAAAGCATGGTGACGATCTGACTGACTGATGCGCCCAAGACTTTTCGGATACCGATTTCTTTCACGCGACGTTCGGTGGCAAAAGAAGCTAAGCCCAGTAAGCCTAGGCAAGCAATGAAAACGGCGAGTAGGGTGGCGTAGAAGATCAATCCGCCCGCGCGTTGTTCGGCTTGGTATTGTTGTTGGAGTTGGTCTTTCAGGAAATGAAACTCGAAAGGATTATCGGGATTGATGTCTTGCCAGGTGGCTTCGATACTAGCAATAGTGGACGCCATATCTTGGGTAGCAAATTCTGCTAGCACGTAATAGAGCGGAAATTCGGGACTCCAATCAAAGACCTGTCCTTCCATTTCGTGGTGCAATGAATTACTGTGAAAATCTTCGATAACCCCGATGACTTCAAAGGTAACTTTCTCTCCAAATAGCATCGAAATATTTTGCCCAATGACATTATCCAAATCGAAGCCAATGCCTTGCATGGCTTTGTTCGTAATGACTGCTTTGCGAATGGTATCCGAACTGATGCGCTGTCGATCGAATAGGCGACCCGCAAGCAATTTAAAGCCCATGAGTTCCATATATTCGGGCGTTATGCCTGCGTTGTAAGCGTGGTAGCCTTCGTCTGGATTTTGACCTTCTTTGAAGTAGAAAAAACTGCTCAAATTATCTTCGGCAGGATGACTGGTCGTACCACCTACCGCTTGGATTTGTGGATTTTTTAGCAATTCGTTGCGCAAAATATCGTAGCGTTCAGATGCCTCTTCGGTATGCAGCGGAATGACGATTTTAGCACTCGGATCGTAACCTAAATCTTTATTGCCGATAAAATTTAATTGCTGATTGATGATGAAGACCCCTTGAATCAAAGCAATCCCAATCACAAACTGCCCGACTACCAAAACTTGCCGAATGCGCTGGGCAGCAAAGGGCGTGTGGTAGTTGTTTTTAAAGATTTTTATGGGACTAAAAGCAGACAAATAAAGGGCTGGATAGCTACCTGCCAAAAGTGTAATGATCGCAATGAAGCCCAATAGGTAAGGTGCCGTTTGCAGCAGCGGCAGATTCAGGCTTTTGTCGGTTAGA
>JBCDKV010000902.1:0-1559 GCA_038746215.1 Bacteroidota bacterium
AGCATAACTGGACATATGCGCAATGATTTTGATTCGACTAAATTTTAGTATACGCCGCTGTATATGTAACTTTACCGATATAATAAGAATGTATTATAAAAAATACAAAACATGAAAACGATTAAGGGACCAGCTATTTTCCTTGCACAATTTATGGGTGATGATGCGCCGTTTAATTCCTTGAATGGTATCTGCAAATGGGCGGCTGAACTAGGTTATAAAGGGGTACAGATTCCGACTTGGGACAGCAGAGCGATTGATTTGAAGCAAGCGGCGGAAAGCAAGACTTACTGCGATGAAATTAAAGGGGAACTGCGAGAAATTGGGGTGGAAGTCACGGAGCTTTCTACGCATTTACAAGGGCAATTGGTGGCGGTCAATCCAGCTTATGACGTTGGTTTTGATGTCTTTGCGCCCGCCGAAGTACAAAATAATCCTAAGGCAAGACAAGCATGGGCAGTACAGCAATTGATGTATGCGGCTAAAGCGAGTCAAAATTTTGGATTGAACGCTCACGTCACTTTTTCGGGTGCTTTGATTTGGCATACGATGTATCCTTGGCCACAGCGTCCCGCAGGTTTGGTGGATATGGCATTTAAGGAACTCGCCAAGCGATGGACTCCAATTTTGAATGCTTTCGATGAAGCAGGTGTCGATCTATGTTACGAGATTCATCCAGGAGAGGATTTACACGATGGCTTGACTTTCGAGCGATTTTTAGAAGCCACGGGCAATCACACGCGAGCTAATATGTTGTACGATCCTAGTCATTTCGTGCTACAGCAATTGGATTATTTGCAGCATATTGATCTATACCACGAGTTCATTAAGATGTTTCATGTGAAGGATGCGGAATTTGTTCCCAATGGCAAAGCAGGAGTCTATGGTGGTTACGCAGATTGGAAGGATCGCCCGGGTCGTTTTCGTTCTTTAGGAGATGGACAAATTGATTTTAAATCTATTTTTACTAAGTTGTCAAAATACGGCTATGATGGCTGGGCAGTGATGGAGTGGGAATGTTTCATCAAGTCGTCCGAGCAAGGCGCAAGAGAAGGTGCTCCTTTTATTGCCAAACATATCATCGAGGTGACTGAGAAAGCTTTTGATGATTTTGCAGGTGGTGATGCGGACGAGGCAAAGAATAGAAAAATCATGGGTTTGTGAGGTTGAACATTGGATAATCTACTATCTAAGTACGTTAAATAACAGGCAAGCTTGAAGTTGCCCGTCATTACGATCCAAATTTTTAAGGTCGATTGAGCATTTACCCTAAATTAATGTGAATAACGGGTAAAATACTCCATTTTGTGGTAGTAACAGCTTAACTAAATTTTTAAAACTTAGTAAAGTGCTTGAGATCGCGTAACAAGTATGCTTAAAGGTTTTTTATAGACGGAAACACAAAATTTCCCTATTTTTTTCTGAAAAAAAAGGGAAATTTTGTGTTTCCGTCCGAAGAAACTTACGGAACATACTTGTTGCTCAATCTGCAGATATCGACCTGAACCGTATCTGAGTCAAATACTGAGAAAAATGAGGTCTGTACAGTCGTTATTCGC
>JBCDKV010000903.1:0-1556 GCA_038746215.1 Bacteroidota bacterium
ATAAAAATTAGCAATTGGAGCACTAAAGCATCAACTACTTTTACGACTCGGATAAACGTGTCGAAAAATAAGTTGAAATTTATGTTTCTGTCCGAAGAAATTTACTGAGCATACTTGTTGCTCAATTTTCTTGCATTGGCTCAGGCTATTTCCCAGTAAAATGTTAACAAAACTGAGACTTCGTACATCCCTAATTTTCAATAACGCATCAAGTCTATTCGCTGCATTTATTCTAATCTCATTCAAAACATCACCTTCCAATGATCTATACATTTACGACAAATTATTGCTCAAACAGCACGCCTCAAAGCTTGTTTATGCGCCGCAAATACGTCCTGCTACTGGCTCTATTGTGCTGCTATCTAGGAACAATAGCACAAGATACAGTTCCGCAATACAGTGTACAGTTGATACAGATTACAGATATACACGAGGATGGGGTATTGGTTGTACGCTTGGAAAGTGGAACTGCTAAGATCAAGGCGATTCAAGCTAGGATTGCAAATAGCGATACCAAAAAAGCATATTGGAAAAATCAGCTAGCAGAATTAAAGCAAGATTTAGACTACAAAAACAAAGCTATCATGGCTGCCTTTGCCGCAAACTATCGCTTTTCGGAAGTGCTTTATCTGTACGATATCGACAGTAAACAACTAAAAGGGCGCGAAGGAAATGGTATTTTTTTAGATGAAAATCTAGCGTACGATCAAAGTATTCAACTAGGCGACCGACCCTTTATCGTAGCGACGGAGGCGGAGTCGGTATCTGGTGCAGAAGGCATTTATTTGCTAGATGAGCAATTGGATAGATTGGAAAAGCCTTTGCCTCATTTCGTAAAACTAAACAGTGTCTTCTTCCTATTTAACCAATTTACTTCTACCGAACTCGCTATTCAGCGCATGTACAAACAAGCTGCTGTCGGCTTGAATAGTAAGCTCTTCCGATATATGATGAAGGAGCGGCGGCGGTCGGCTAAGAAAGCGTATTAGGGGCGTTGCATTTTGTTTTTAAAAACAACATCATTTCTGTCCAAAAGGACACCCAAATTGCTGATTTTGATGAAATGAAGATCAGGCGTGTACGAAGTTTTGAGCAGTATTTGAAGTAAATCTTGGTGAAGCTTTTGAGATCGCGCAACAAGTATGCTCAATTTGTGGATATTGACCTGAACTATAGCTGAGTCAAATGTCAAGAAAAATGAAATCTGTACAGTCGTTATTCGCATCAAGTATTGGTCACTACAATGCAAATAGAAAAGGCAAACATCAGGTGATGTTTGCCTTCCCAATTTTCTAGGAAAATTGAATTAAGTAACTCAGACAAAACTAATCCACACTTTAACTCGGCAGCATTGCACTTGCAGCGCTCACTGCCTCGATGGTGGTCTTGGAGGGCAGACAGATTATAAAATATTGTAAAACAATAATTTTATAATCTGTCTGCCCTCCAAATCTCCTTTGTGCGCCGAGCCGAAGGCGATGGCGCACGAAACGCAGTTCGAATGTGTCTTTCATCCAGTCTAGCGTAGATATTGTAGAAGATGAATTAGCAGCCAT
>JBCDKV010000904.1:0-1549 GCA_038746215.1 Bacteroidota bacterium
ATAATCTTCTGCTGCCTTAGCAAAAGTGATGTGATGGTGAAAGTCTGTTCCCGATAACCCCATAGAAATATTCCGAATGGCCAGATAAGGATTCAAAAAACCAAGCCATTCCGATAGGCGATTTTGTTGTTGGAAAGTAGCAGCTATACCAGAAAACTCCTGATCGTAGACTTGATCGGTATATTCTTCGCCTGCTTGCATTGCGATGCCGCCCCAATTGACAGGCAGTTCTTCTATACTCGAAACACCGTATGCTTTTAAAGTCTTTTCTTTGAGCGAAGCCAAGCGGACATCCGAGGGATTGTGCCCATCGATGCCCGATTTTACTTTGTCTTTGATGGTTTTTCTAAACTCAAACTGGGAAGGTGTGGGATAGAGTTTACTCGCAAGATTGGTGGCGGCTTTGGGGGCAACAACACCTGCTAAAATCCAAATACCGAGTAAAGCTAGCAGTGCAACGCCCGCATTTTTGCTCCAAGCCGAAAAACCGACCGCCAGCAATGTAAAGATCAAAAAGTAGAGCATATAAGTTCCTACGATCCCTACAAAACGCAAGCCTACTTGACTGCCCTCAATAGCAGCAGTTTGATTTAAAAACAAATAGGCTAGCAGGACAACGGGTAAAAACAGCCCCAACACCATGAAGTAAATACCCGTCGTTTTGGCAAGAAATAATTGTCGCATCGAAACGCCTTGTGCAACGATCATTTTCAGGGTGCCTTCCGTTCGCTCTTTGCTAAACGTATTGAAGGCGAGGAAAATAATGAGTAGTGGAAGGAGTAGCTGAAAAACCATGGCAGCCGTCATCTCGCCGAAGCGCGTCAATACATTATTGTCCTGTGCGCTACTGAATAGGACTTCATTTTGCTTATGAGCTTCCAAAAAGACGGAGACTCCCGTGTAGTTGTCTAAACCAACATCCAAGAAGCTCAAAACGGGCTTAGGCTTGAACGCAAACTGTCCATAATGTGCGGCACTATGCGGATGCTTATTGCCTTGATTGACCCATTTGTCGTACATCGCAGCTTGGGCTTCGGCACGTTCATTTTGGACTTGCTGCTGCGCATTTCTTCCCAGCAAAACAGCCGTCAGCATCAGCACTAAAATCAGGCTAGCAGCAACTTGTAGGCGTACATCGCGCAAAGCTTGGGTGATTTCTTTTTTTACGATTAAGCGGAACATAATAATGGGAATGAAAATATGAACGAAAATGATGGCAGATCGAAGATCGCTTCGTTGTTGGACTTGCGAATACAGATATTTTGAATTGGGATACTGTGAGAAGGTACTATCTATACTGCAAATGCAAACGGGGTGAAAAAGTACTTTCATTTTTGAAAAAGAATAGGTTTTATTCACATCATTTACCTCTAAATTTGAGGGTAAGTTTTTGCTGAAGAGGAGGTTGACACCTCCTCAGCGAATCAAGGTTTTTAAGGACCAAGAAGCGATTCTCGCTGAAAAAACCTTGGTCAAATTTGGCAGGCTCAATGCCGCCAAATTTGAAAGTCCACCTAGTCGCTTGTATTTGAAAATGTCAAGAGAGCAA
>JBCDKV010000905.1:0-1541 GCA_038746215.1 Bacteroidota bacterium
ATGAGCGATCCCAAAGGGTGAACGAACGATCCCGTAGGGTAAAAGTCCAGTGGACTTTTAAGTGAGCGAACCACGCTAGTGGATGGGTGGCAGAACATTCAAGCGAATGAACCGCAACGCGGACGGGAGGCAAAAAGCTAAAAGCAAAAGACGCCCTATAAAAGTTTAATTCTTAGCCTGATGAAGTATACATTTGTGCATACGCATATACTTGTTTATATGTTTAAATTGTTGATTCGTCTCACTACAAAATACTGATATTGAAAGTACTAAACGAATAAACAGTTCAAAAAATCAACAGAGGAGAAAATGTACTTTTTTACCCCAAATGGAGTGTAATATAGTCTGACATTACTTCTAGTATAACAGCATTAGAGCTTGTGCGTCAAACTCAAATTACCTATATTTGGTGAGCATTAACTATACAATCACAATGAGAAGAGCCTGTAACCGACTATTCAAAGCATTCTATTCCCTTCGCATGAAAAGGATTGAACGCTACATGAAATACCCATACGAAGCGCAAGAAACTGTTTTGAAACAACTGCTGGTGAGTGCAAAGCATACAAAATGGGGGAAAAGATACGAGTACAAAAACATTAGGACAGCAGAACAGTATGCCGAACGAGTGTCGATTGGTAGTTACGAAGATTTTCAGCCTTACATCTCGCGCATGATGCACGGAGAGCGCAATGTATTGTGGCACGGGCGCGTGCGCTGGTACTCTAAATCGTCGGGAACAACGAGTGGCAGGAGCAAATACATTCCCGTCTCGCGAGAGAACCTAGAGCGGTGTCATTTGCGTGGCAATTGGGATGCGATGACTCTATTATATGACCAAAGACCCGATGCACGAATGTTTGAACTGCGGACGCTCATCATGGCAGGTAGCTGGAAGCACTTTGAGGCGTTTCCTAAAAGTAAGATTGGTGATGTTTCTGCCATTATGCTGGATCGAATGCCAAATATTGGCAAGCCCTTTTTCGCTCCTGACTTCGATACGGCTTTGATGGAAAATTTTGAAGCAAAAATTGAACAGACGGCACGATTGAGTAGCCAAATGGAAGATATTGTTTCCATCGCAGGCGTACCGACTTGGGTGATGGTGCTGTTCCGTAGGGTACTCGAAATTACAGGAAAATCGAATATCCTTGAGGTCTGGCCGCATTTCCAGTTTTACATTCACGGTGGGGTCAGTTTTCTACCGTATCGCGAACAGTTTGAACAATTGCTGCCTTCCGACCAAGTGAGCTATCAGGAGATTTATAATGCGTCGGAAGGATATTTTGGCGTCCAAAGCAATTTGCAGGAACAGGACATGCTGCTGCTATTGGCAAATGGTGTTTATTACGAATTTATACCAATGAAAGAATGGGAGAAGGAAAATCCCAAGGCAATTCCTTTGGCAGCGGTGAAATTAGATCAGCCTTACGCCATCGTTATTAGTACAAATGCTGGTTTGTGGCGTTACACACCAGGCGATACGATTATTTTCACTTCAAAAAATCCATATAAATTTAAGATTACAGGACGTACCAAAC
>JBCDKV010000906.1:0-1540 GCA_038746215.1 Bacteroidota bacterium
CCGTCCTAAGAGAATTACCGAGCATACTTGTTGCTCAATTTTCTTACATCGGCTCAAGCTATTTTCGAGCAAAATGCTAGAAAGAACAAGACTTCGTACAAGCCTAATCTTTAACCCTATCCCTTTTATCTCTCTGACAGCTAACAGAAAAATTTGTTTTTCAGCATAACTTTGGTCTCCTCAAAAATTCAATAGTAACAACAGCAACTATAATGCAGAATAAGTCCTCATTGTTTTGGTTTTTAATAGCAGGATTCCTGTTGTTTTTGGGAATTGGGGACATGCCATTGTATATTTTGGACGAAGCCAAAAATGCCGAATGTGCCAGAGAGATGTGGGCGCGACAAGACCTGATTGTTCCTACTTTCAATGAGGCTTTGAGGACGGATAAGCCTCCTTTGCATTATTTTTTTATGATGCTAGCATACAGTCTATTTGAGCCTTCTGCTTTCAGCGCACGTTGTTTTTCAGCACTCATGGGCTTATTGACGCTCTTTGCAGTTTACTACTACACCAAGCAATTCCTGAATCGTGCCGCCGCCAAATGGTCGGTCTTGGTGTTGTTAGCTTCGCTTCATTTTCTGTTTCAGTTTCATCTGGCAGTGCCTGATCCGTATTTGATTGCTTGCATCACGGTAGCGGTTTTTGCTTTCTACGCAGCGATTGTATCTAGTCCTAAAGCGCAAGTTCAAGCCTCAGTTACAGGTTCAAAGGATGAGCATCAATATCTAAGCCTAAGCCCCAAGCGACAACTATTTATCGCTTACACCGCTACGGCATTTGGTACCTTGGCAAAAGGTCCCGTCGCACTTGGTTTGATTGGTTTGATTATGCTATTGTACTTGGTGCTGACGCGCCGGTTGACTTGGCAGCAGCTTGGGAGATTACGCATTCCACTGGGTGCAACTTGGTTTTGTTTGCTGGTATTGCCGTGGTACATAGCAGTGGGAAGGGCAACAAATGGAGAGTGGCTGGAAGGCTTTTTCTTTACCCACAACTTCAATCGCTTCACCGATGCTATGGAAAATCATGGCGGTGGTGTTTGGATGACTTTTTTGTATGTTTTTGCAGGTATGTTACCTTTCATTCTATTGTTGCCGTCGGCACTGAAAAATATATACCAAACCCACTATCCGATATTTAGGCAAGGTGGCGCATCTAAAAACCACTCAACCAGCTTTTTGCTACTCGTTTTGCTCGCCGCTTCCGTCATCATCGGATTTTTTGCGGTCTCTACCACCAAGCTACCCAACTACACCGTTCCTGCTTATCCGTTTTTGGCAGTCATTTTGGGCTACTATTTGAGCGAGACCAAGACCAGCAGTCTGATTGCGCTGCTGATACACGGACTCATCGCACTTGCTTTACCGCTTGTCGTTTATTTTAGTATCGGGACTTACGAATTACTAGCAGGTTTTAAATACCTCGCTTACTTCTTGTTACCGATGCTGTTTGGAGCAATCGTTGGCATTGTTTTTCATTTTAAGAAATTTGTCCAAGCAAGCTGGTATAGCGTCCTGATCGGTAATATCCTGACAGC
>JBCDKV010000907.1:0-1538 GCA_038746215.1 Bacteroidota bacterium
CAAAGAAGCGAGAATCGCTTCTTTGTCCTTAAAAAACCTTGATCAAATTTGGCAGGCTCAATGCCGCCAAATTTGAAAGTACACGTAATAGTTTGTGCTTAAGAAGGTCAACAGAGTAAAATGCACTTTTTTATCCCGAACGGAGTATAAGTAAAATTAAAATATGTAAGTCTATTTATCTAGCATTACTTATCAGCCAAACAATTAAACATATCAATATCATAAGCAGAAAAAATCTTGCGACTGCCTCATATTCTACTGCACTTCAAACCGTTCAATCCATTCTAGCAGTACTGTCTGTAGCTCATCCATCCGATACCCCCAACGACTGACATCGAGATGTGTCCCACCTTCTAGGGTATGAAATTGGATGATGTCTGGGTTGATTGTCCTCATTTTTTCCACAAAAGAACAGGTGGTATCGTATGCCACAATGCCATCTTTTGCCCCGTGGACACACAGCACGGGCGTATTTTCAACTGCTTCTAAATAAGTAATCGGACTAGCTGCTTCAATACTTGCTTCTTTTTGCCATCCGACATAGGATTCTAAGACAAAGGACTGCTCCATTTTGCTTAGATCGAGGGGCGCAGCCAACAGAAAAATACCCGCAAAGCGATCTTGCGACCAGCCCTGCTTGTGCAATTCTGCCCGGTGGTAGAGCATATGTGCTGCTAAATTAGCACCAGAGGAAGCCCCGCCAAGTATAATCTGCTTATCTTGTAGACCATGTTGCGCCAAAACTTCATCTATTTTTGGCATCAGCAAGTTCAAATCTTCACGCATGTGTTGGTAGGAGTACAAGGGAATTCTACGGTGAGAAGGCATGATGACATGATAGCCTCTTTCGGCAAAAAGTTTTGCGTGTACCCTGAAAAATTCTGGTTTTCCCAATCGCCAGCCGCCCCCATGAAAATAGAGGATGACGTGTTCCCTGTCGGTCATCTCTCGCTTGGGCTTGACGAGCAGGAAGTATTGCCGCCAATGTTTGCCGTAGCGATAGCGTGCTTCTTCCATGCGCTCTATCTTGTGGGTGAAGAGTTGGTACCAGAACCCCACAAGTACTTTAAATTCGTACAGTCTGCTGCCTTTTTCTGCACGATAGATGAGGTATCCTATAAAGAATGAAACGCTTAATAGCACAAAGACCATACTGGCAATATCGTATTATTTCTTTTAGAGGAATAGTGTTTTGAAGCAAGTAAATGACGGGTAGCGTTTTGTCCTTTGGTTGCATTAGAGATTTACTAGATTTTTGAAATCTAGCAAATCTGAATTTTTATCCGTTACTCGCACTAATAATGCTAATAACGACTGTACAAATCTCATTTTTCTTGACACTTAACTCAGATATAGTTCAGGTCAATATCCGCAAATTGAGCAACAAGTATGCTCCGTAATTCTCTTCGGACGGAAACACAAATTTCAACTTATTTTCTCCAAAAAATAAGTTGAAATTTGTGTTTCCGTCCATAAAAAACCTTTGGGCATACTTGTTGCGCGATCTCAAGCACTTTACTAAGTTTCAAAAGTTTATC
>JBCDKV010000908.1:0-1534 GCA_038746215.1 Bacteroidota bacterium
ATGAGATTGGTCGTAGTATCCGGATGCTAAAGCAATTTGAGAATAGTTCCGATTTGCCGCTGTTGTAGACAACGACCTGTGAAGCCGCTGAAAAATTTGTGTTTCCGTCCGAAGAGACTTACCGAGCATACTTGTTGCGCGATTTCCTGACATTGACTCAGACTGGTTTCAAGTAAACCGTTAAGAAAAACAGGACTTCATACAGCCCTAATTTAAAATGTCATTTATGGGATCACTGCTATCTTTCTTTTGGTCTAGAGATATTAATCCCTTTTCGTCCTAGCGTTACACCTTTAAAACAAAATATTTTTCATTTGGGGTCGCAAATATAGGATGCTTATATTAAATATATGCCAATACGACCAATATGAGGTAAATATTGTGCGTCGCAAAAGAACAGAAGTCGAGTATAAGCGTACTAAGAGCTTGTTTAGAGTACTATCTTCCTGTAAAACAATATTTTACGAACTTGACTTTGAAAATAATCGCTCGTTTATCTCAATAAAGTCGCTATTATTTGCTTCGTCAAAACCGTAAACTCTTGATTTATAGTTCGATCCTACTCCAAACAAGCTCTAATTTTTTGTTCCAATTAGCAGGAATTAGCTTTCTTGCGGTTGCCTTACTATTTTTGCAGAAAAATCAGAAGGCCACTAACGTAAACTCATAAAATGATACAAGGTTTTGTCAGAGGGGTATTAGCTTACGGAAAAGCACTCGGACTCATTCGCCGATTACGCTTGTGGTTCTATGTTTTCGTGCCTGGACTTATTAGTCTCGTTTTTGGGATTTTGTTATTTTCTTTCGTCTGGAATTTCTCAGATAACATCGGTGAATGGGCTACTTCTTGGTATCGCTGGCGGGGCGAAGGCATTGCGAACACAGTAGGTTCTGTTTTGAGCGGTATCATTGTAGTAGTACTGTCTGTGCTACTGTTCAAATACATTATCATCCTATTGGTTTCGCCTTTTATGAGCTTACTTTCAGAAAAAGTGGAAAAACATCTGACAGGCGACCAAACGACCACCACTTTTCAAGTCGGGAAGTTGCTGAAAGATATAGTAAGAGGACTGAGTTTGGCGTTGAGAAATGTGCTTTGGGAACTCTTGCTTACGGTACTTTTATTACTTGTCAGTCTGATTTTCCCCATCCTTGCGCCTTTTACGGCTGCCCTCATATTTCTCGTCCAATCATATTATGCAGGTGCAGGCAATATGGATTTTACAATGGAGCGACATCTATCTTTTCGAGCTAGCATCCAGTTCGTTAGAAGCAATCGTGGGCTTGCCATTGGCAATGGTGCGATTTTTTTGCTCCTATTTTTGACAGGTATTGGCTTTTTGATTGCGCCGACTTTAGCAACCATTGCTGGTACGGTGGAGACGGTTCGGCGATTGGAGTGATGAGTGATAAAGTGGTTAGTGATGAGTCGTGCGTTAGTAACGCTAGAGCAATAAATTTACATTTTGGTATTAGAAACTGTCCACTACTTTTGTGTACTTGTGAAAGATGCCAATTTGCGTATGCCAAAAGA
>JBCDKV010000909.1:0-1532 GCA_038746215.1 Bacteroidota bacterium
GCAAACCTACTGCAAAGAAAAAGTCGCAGAATATTGTATGCAGCAAACGGGACGTACCAACATTATTGGGGATGATGATCCATTGGATATTTGCGTCCTGACCGAACGAGAGGTGACACACGGTAATATCATTGTGAATGCTGTGCCTATTGGTGGTTTTCGCATGATTGACGGCGGAGAAGCAGATGATAAAATCATTGCTGTTTTGAAGAGTGACGAAGTCTACGGTGGTTGGAAAGACGTCAGCGATTTGCCCGTTACTATCGTTAAGCGATTGCAGCATTACTTCTTGACGTACAAGCAATTACCAGAAGAAGAACCTAAGTGTGAGATCACCCATATTTACGGAAGAGCAGAGGCACAAGAAGTCATTCGGCGCAGCCAGATGGACTATCAAGGTACTTACGGCGATCTCGAAAATGCCCTCTCTTTAACTTTGATGGAAGCCTTCAATTTCGTGCAACGACAGCAAAATATGCTGAATGCCTTATGAGCTTAGCACGCATCATAAGAGCCTTGGCTAGTCTCTTTTTCATGGCGCTTTTTATTGGCTTACCCACTTCAAAGGGCATTGCTTCTGTCGGTGTGGGCGGATTATTGGGCGTAAGCATTCTTGAACTTCTGAAAAATGGCTTTCCAAAGGTCAGTCGTTCCGATTGGCAGCTTTGGATGCCTTTGTGTCTATTATTGCTATTGATAATCAGTTTTTTTCGCTCCGAGGATACCGATACCGCATGGAAAGTATTGTATCGACAAAACACCCTGCTGATTCTACCACTAGCCTTACTGGTTTTTAAGGATATTTTTCAAAAGCAATTCAGACTATTTTTTCAGCTTTTTATCGCTGCGAACAGCTTCGCCGCTCTCTTGACGCTTTTTTTCTTTTTTCTTCCAAGCGCACTTTGCATTAAGATCACTCAACAACTAGCTTTCCTTCAAGACTATATTGTTCACGAAAAAGTGTACGCTTTCGGAGTTTATAGCCCCTTCCTAGATCGTTTGCATTTCAGCTATTTATTAGCCACTTCTATTTTGCTTCAATTGTGGTTTTTGTTTCAGCCCAAAGAAAATGCAATGACATCAAAAATATACCACTCCATTGCGCTACTCCTCAATCTTTGCTGCCTAATGATTTTAGGTGGAAGAGGGGCGCAATTGGGTTTTCTGCTGAGTGCAGCCATTTGGATTTATTTAATCTATCGGCAGTATTTGCAATCCCTATTGGTACAGAAGCTAGGCAGTTTCGTAGCTACTAGCAGTCTAGTTGGTGTCCTACTCATCAGCACCATATTAATTCCGTATTTAGCTTACCAAAATATTCCTGCTGTGCAGAGTCGCTATCAGCAGTTGCGCTGGGAAATCGGGACAGTACAAGACGGGACTTACCAAAATTATCCTTACGAACATTTTACCAGTTTGCGTCGCTTGATGAGTTGGAAATACACTTGGCAACTCATCAAAGAACAGCCCATACTCGGCATTGGATTAGGCGATCATAATGCTGAATTACAAAGCTTATACGACCGCGACCA
>JBCDKV010000910.1:0-1512 GCA_038746215.1 Bacteroidota bacterium
TCTATTTTCTTTGCTTTTGCGCCCAAAGATGATCCTAAAATTGCGATTGCGGTCTACGTAGAACACGGTCGATTTGGTGGTACGATTGCCGCTCCTGTCGCCAGCTTATTAATCGAGCAATATCTGACAGGCGAAATCTCCGCTAAGCGCAAGTGGCGAGAGGATTATGTGAACAATTATAAATCTTTGGGGCGACCCTAAAATCATCTATTTTGCCTTTGCAAACCCACCAACTACTGCCAAACCGCTGTGAATACGCCATCTGGCAGATCGAAGAATCCGAAGATTTTTTTCGTTCCAAACTGCCATTAGCAGACTCAGAGCAAGTACAAATTGAGCGCATCAAGGGTAAAGGACAGCGACTAGAATGGCTTGCAAGTCGATATCTGATTCATTTGATGTCTGGACGAACGGAAAGAGGTATTTTAGTGAAAGATGAATTTGGGAAACCACATTTGGAAGGTTCAAATTTTCACATCTCTTTGAGTCACTCTAATCGACAAGCGGCGGCGATTGCTGCTCCCTTTTTAGTGGGCATCGACTTGCAAAAAATAGTTGGTAAAATCGAGCGCATTGCACACAAATATATGCGTCCCATCGAAATGAATAGCCTAAATCCTGCAACACGACTGGAACAATTACACGTTTATTGGGGCGCAAAAGAAGCCCTGTATAAGGCGTACGGTAGAAAAGGCTTAAACTTCCGCGAACACATCTTGGTAGAACCTTTCAGCTATGATTTGAGCCTTGGCTATACAACTGGCAGGGTGGTCAAAGGTGATTTTGATAGAAGGTTTGAGCTTTACTATCAGCTACTAGGTGATTTCATGCTCGTCTATGCTTTGGATGAACAAAAAGGCTTGATGATTGCGTGATTAGATGTAGTATGTTATTGGATAGAACAGCTAGTGTAGCTAGGTAATCTTCCCCCCTTTTTCTTTTGTAACTAGGGCCATACAAAGTCTAATTTTTCTTGAAAATAGCTTGAGTCAATGTAAAAAAATTGTGCAACAAGTATGCTTAATAAATCTCTTCGGACGGCAGCACAAATTTTTCAGGAAAAATTTGTGCTGCCGTCCATAAAATCTTCTTAGGCATACTTGTTGCGCGATCTCAAGCTCCTTATCAAGGGTTATTTAAAACTTCGCGCACGCCTATTTTTTTGTAATTCAAAATGTCTAATGGTCAGTGACAAGCAATTTTGGATTCCTATGTTACTACAAAAAATGCGAATAACTACTGTACAAATCTCATTTTTCCTGACATTTGACTCAGATATAGTTCAGGTCAATGTCCATAAATTGAGCAACAAGTATGCTCAGTAATTCTCTTCGGACGGAAACACCGATTCTCAGTTATTTTTTTCAGAAAAAATAACTGAGAATCGGTGTTTCCGTCCATAAAAATCTTTAGGCATACTTGTTGCGCGATCTCAAACACTTTACTAAGTTTCAAAAGTTTAGTAAAGCTGTACTGCCACAAGATGGAGCATTTTACCCGTTAATAGCAAAA
>JBCDKV010000911.1:0-1505 GCA_038746215.1 Bacteroidota bacterium
GAATACCCTAGCGCTAAAATTTTCCATTTTAGACTTCCGAAATCGGGTCAAACATCGCTATCAGTACTCTTTGACGAAAAATAACTCTCCCGAATGGATTGATTTAAAAGATAGAAACGAAGTCAGCCTAAATCAACTCGCTCCTGGCACCTATTATTTTCATTTGAAAGGACAAAATAGCGATCTCATTTGGTCGGAATTGGAACAACCTCTAAAGATTACTGTTCACCCACCTTTATGGCAAACGAATTGGGCGTATTTGCTCTATGTGCTACTGATTATTAGTGGAATTTATTACTTCTATCGCTTCAATTTGAGTCGCCAACTTGCTCAGCAAGAAGCTATTCAACTACAAGAAGTGAACCAACTCAAATCTCGTTTCTACACCAATATCACCCATGAATTTCGGACACCATTGACCGTCATTTTAGGCATGTCACAAGAAGAAAAAGACTTTGGAAAAGCGCGAAAACTCATTACCAGAAATGGCAAAAAACTGCTCGGACTAATCAATCAGCTACTCGACCTCTCCAAAATAGATACTGGACATCTCACTCCCAATTACCAACAAATTGAAATCGTTTCCTTCACTCAATATATAGGCGAATCTTTTCAGTCGCTAGCGGATCGCAAGTATATCCGACTCACCATTTACAGTGAAATCAAAGAACTGTACTTGGATATGGATGAAGAGAAATACCGCCAAATTATCAGTAATCTGCTTTCCAATGCCATCAAATTTACAAGGGAAAGTGGTAAGATTATTCTGCATCTAGTTCAACGGGGCGATCATCTACTGGTGAAAGTAACGGATAATGGATATGGAATAGAAGCAACGCAACTGCCCCATATTTTTGATCGCTTCTATCAAGTGGAAAATGCGCAAAGCAAGCAAGGCGAAGGCACAGGTATTGGTTTGGCTTTAGTGAAAGAATTGGTGCAGTTGTTGGGTGGTAAAATTGAAGTAGAGAGCAAAGTAAATGTAGGTACGACCTTTAGTATACAATTTCCAATCAGGAGAACCAGCTCACGAAAAATAGAAAGCTTTGACCATATCACGCCACTAGCCTCTGATTTTTCAGCAGCAACAGATATGATGGCAGAGATGCAGTTGGAAGATGGCGATCTACTGCGCTTACTCCTCATAGAAGATAATGCAGATGTAGTCATTTACATCCAATCCTTATTGAGTACACAATACGAATTATTGATTGCCAACAATGGTGAAGAAGGCATCCAAAAAGCTATAGAACATTCACCCGACATCATTATCAGCGATGTGATGATGCCTAAAAAGAATGGCTTTGAAGTGGTAGAGACTTTAAAACAAGACATCCGAACAAGCCATATTCCGATTATCTTGTTAACGGCAAAAGCGACTCAAGAAGACAAAATAGAAGGTCTAAAATACGGTGCAGATGCTTATCTAATGAAGCCATTCAACAAAGAAGAATTATTCATTCGTTTGAATAATTTGATAAAAGTAAGGCAGCAATTACAACAGA
>JBCDKV010000912.1:0-1501 GCA_038746215.1 Bacteroidota bacterium
AGTTTTTTGTATTGATAACTAGTTGTGTACGAAGCTTTGAGTAATACTCGGAATGAGCCTTGGTAAATCCCTTGAAATCGCGCAACAAGTATGCTTAAAGGGTTTTATGGACGGAAACACAAATTTTTCCTGAAAAATTTGTGTTTCCGTCCGAAGAGACCTACCGAGCATACTTGTTGCGCGATTTCCTGACATTGACTCAGACTGGTTTCAAGTAAAACTTTAAGAAAAACAGGACTTCGTACAGCCCTAATTAATAACGATCTTAGTTCATCTATCGTTCATAGAAATGCTACTAGGGAATTTGTAGAAAATAAGCTAACCCAAATTTTCAGGAATTATCTCGAACTAATACAAGGCGCGAAGAAGAAAGATAGCCTGCGTTACCTGACTGATGAGCAACACAGTAGTAGTTTGAGAGAAAACTAAAAATGGGTAGGTTATATTTTACAAATTCCCTTAAGCAATGCTATCAATTTCCTGAACAATCTCCACAATCCTTTGATGATAATTCGCCCAAGTATACTGCTGTGCAATCGCCGTAGCTTCGCGCCCCATGCGTTCTATTTCCTCGGGTTGCTCCACAAAATACAAAATTTTTGCTTTCAGGGCTTCCACGTCCTTGATCGGAATGATGAAACCACCGCCTTGCATCACGGCATCTTTTGCGCCCGTATGTTCGGTAACGATAGCGGGCGTACCACAAGCCATTGCTTCTACTACCGTTTGCGCCCAACTATCTAAATAGGAAGGAAAAACAAAGACATCGGCTTGTTGGTAATAGCGCACCAATTCTTCGTGATGCAGAAAGGGAATATAAGTATAGCTACCTTCGTACTGCTGCATTTGGTCGGCAGCATCCGCCATAGGTCCAACGAGGATGAGTTCGACTTGTGGCAATTGTAGTTCGTGGAAGGCACGCAGCAAAATATCCAAACCTTTGCGATAGGTCATCGTACCGACGAAAAGAAATTGAATTTTTTTGTTTTGATTCCAAGCTGTTTTGGGGGCAAACAATTCAGGATTGATACCTAAATTAGCGGTGTAGACCCGTTCGGCGGGAATGCCTTTTTCGATCATGGTATCACGGGCAAAACTGGAAAGTGTTAGGATGTAGTCGGTATATTGTAGGGCTTCTGTTTTCAAGGCGTTCATGTAGCGCATTTTCTCGCGGGTCAGTCCTTTTTCTAATGGTACAATGTCGTTGATATCGGCAATGGTATCGTGGTGAACTTGGGCAAGATCAAGTACAGTCTTCTTACCTTGTTTTTTAGCCAATTGAAAGGTATGCAGATTGGCATTTTCGTAGCTCAGCGCAATGTCGTAATCTATTTTACGGATGGCTTTGGCAACGGCTTCGTCGAATCGTTTGAAGGATTTTTTAATCTTGCTCTCAATGTCGCCAGTAAATAATTTGTGATAGACCAATAAATCTGGAAAGTGCGTAATGCGATCAGCAGGAATGCCTGGGAAGTTGCGCTTGCGGAGTTCTCCTTTGAAT